>LVBC01000144.1 GCA_001604265.1 Spirochaetales bacterium Spiro_01 | reverse complement strand
ATGACAGCCTATTGGAAATATATTTAATCTGTGTTCTATGGAAGGACAGTATCCTTCTCTTTTTTAATCAAGAATCTAATCGAATCCTTATATCATCATTGAAATCTGTTACATATCGCTTTGGGTGATGATAATCGAAATGGAGATAATGAATGGAATCAGAAGAATTCTCTGAGACTGAAGTACAGGCTGTACCAGAAGGCGTACAGGAGAATGAATCCCGAACAGCAAAGGTTGTTATCAAGAGAGCTCCGCGCATCAGGAAGATCAGGAAGGTAGCCGAAGAGGCCACCACTGAGAGCGCTCCTGCTGCTGAAGAGGTCAGTGAAGCTCCAGTAGTCGAGGAGAAGACTGCCACAATGGCAGGCAAGGAGAGAAAGAGGACATCGAAGAATGGCCCGAAGAGTGGAGAGAAGAAGAGAGGTCGCAGATCCAAGGAGGCTGTAAAGGACAGCGCTGCAGTGCAGGAGACCCAGGAGGAGCTCAACTTCGAAGAGGCCATCGTAAGCGAACCTGTAGCTTCCAGCCCGGAGGAGAGTGCTCCTGTCAACGAGAGTGCGATCGAGGAGGCTTCCGAAGCCGCTGCCCCTGCAGCCGAGGGTGCAGAAGCAGCACAGACTCCTGAAGAGGGTGCACAGAAAGAGGAGCGAAGCGAGAGGCAGGGCAGATTCAACAAGTACGACAAGAGGAACCGCTTCGACAAGAAGAATGGAAAGATGAAGGACCGCAGAGGTCAGGAGGAGACGATTCCAGAGGTCAATCTGGAGGAGAATCCGGATGCTCCTAAGCTCTTCATCTCCGATCTTGCAGTGCTCCCTATCGAAAGGCTCAGGGATATGGCCAGAGAGAAGGGCATAAGCGAGGATGTCATCCTTGACTGCAGAAAGCAGGACCTCATAAAGGAGCTGATGAAGATACACGCCCTCTCGGGTGGAGCCCTGATGGTAGAGGGTACCATCGAGGTGCTTCCTGATGGCTATGGCTTCATCAGATACTCCATCAACAGCTATCTTACTGGCTCCGAGGACGTATACGTATCCCAGGGCATGGTAAAGGGCTGTGGCCTCAGGACCGGAGATACTGTCTATGGTCAGCTGAAGAGCCCAAGGGACAGCGACCGTTTCCATGCGATGCTCCGCATCACCATGGTGAATGGACAGACTCCACAGCAGGCAAAGCTCCGTGTCCCATTCGATACACTGACACCGCTGTTTGCCAATGAGAAGCTCCATCTGGAGTATTCATCGAATTCTTCCGAGCCCGATGTCATGGATATCTCGACGAGGGTCGTCGACCTCTTCTGTCCTATCGGAAAGGGACAGAGGTCTCTTATCGTTGCGCCTCCAAGGACCGGAAAGACCGTCCTGATGCAGAAGATCGCAAATGCAATAAGCACCAACCATCCAGAGGTCCATCTCATTGTCCTTCTAGTTGACGAGAGACCTGAAGAGGTAACGGACATGAGAAGGAGCGTAAAGGCGGAGGTTGTCGCATCCACCTTCGACGAGCAGGCCACAAGGCATGTGCAGGTTGCCGAGATGGTCATCGAGAAGGCCAAGAGAATGGTCGAGCAGAAGAAGGATGTCGTCATCCTGCTGGACTCGATAACAAGACTCGCAAGGGCCTACAACCAGACTGTTCCAGCCTCTGGAAAGATCCTCTCTGGTGGTGTCGATTCCAATGCACTGCACAAGCCAAAGAGATTCTTCGGCGCCGCAAGGAACATCGAGGAGGGTGGCTCGCTTACCATCATCTCGACAGCTCTCATCGAGACAGGTTCGAGGATGGATGAGGTCATCTTCGAGGAGTTCAAGGGTACAGGCAACAACGAGATCGTGCTTGATAGAAGGATGGCGGACAGCAGGAAGTTCCCTGCCATCAACATCAAGAAGTCCGGAACCAGAAGGGATGATCTGCTGCTTACAAAGGATGAGCAGTCCAGACTCTTCCTCCTCAGGTCCGCAGTTGGCAATATGGATGACCTTGAGATGTCGGTCTTCCTCATTGACAAGATGAAGAAAACTCACAATAATAAGGAATTCCTAGGGTCCATGTCCTCGTCGGCTGTGAACACAGCCACTCAGATCATGAGCTCTGTAAGATGAAATCTTGTTCCCTGTGAAAGCAGTGAATGTAGGATATAGATAATTTTTTGAAGGAGAAAACTATTATGAAGGCTGATATCCATCCTAACTATGAACTCAGAGAGATCAAGTGTTCCTGTGGCAATGTCATCAAGACAAAGACCACTTCCAAGAACCTTACAGTTGAAATCTGCTCTGCTTGCCACCCATTCTTTACCGGTACCCAGAAGCTTGTCGATACGACCGGTCGTGTCGATCGCTTCAACAAGAGATACGCAAGTTTCAACAAGTAATCCAGGGACTCCTGATTGCATGAAGGGCGGAAGGCAAGGCTTTCCGCTTTTTTGTTGGCAATTTCTCCTGTTTTTTTGCTAAACTCTAATAAAACAGGAGTACAGACAGGAGTTGCACGATGGACAAGATAGTTTCCTATCATCAACAGTATTTCAGAAGGAATCCGGAGGTCCTTTCAGAGGTTCCCGGTGTATGTACCCTGATGGGTGCCTTCTCTGACTTCTGCAAGGGATTCTGTCTTACAGGAACCGGAGTTCTTGCTCTGAGGCTTTCCATCTCGAGAAGAGAGGACAATGTTGTAAAGCTTTTCGATGCCACGAGGAACGAGAAGAAGCAGTTCCAGCTGGCAGCACTGAAGTACAGAAAGGAGGATAGGTGGGTCAACTACATCAAGGGTGTATTCTCCTTCCTCGTATCCGAGGGCCACAGGATTCCATGCGGCCTCGACATAACACTGAAGGGCGCTCTGCTCTTCTGTGACAGCCTCACGATCTCATCTGCACTGTCAATCGGCATACTGATCGCACTTGACCGCATGTTCTCCTTCGGCCTGGACAGGAATGCGATAATAAGGATCGCATATCAGGCCACGAATCAGTTCTCTCATGTGCACTGCCGTCTGAGGGACCTGATAACGATGCTCTATGCAGAGGAGGGGAAGGTCCTCTACTTCGACATGCAGAGCATGGACTACAGCCTGATCGAATATCCCTTCGGAGACAACAGTTGTGGGCTGCCATACGGAATCATCGTAGATCCACAGGTCCCGCCCCAGGTCCTCAGAAGCGAGATCGAGGAGAAGAGACAGGATGCACATGACTGCTGCGTCAACCTTTCCTCTCACATAACCGATGGATATGCGCTGCGCGACTGTCCGATCCATGAGCTGAAGAGCCACATAATCTCCGGAATAACCGAGCATGAGAGAAGGACCTGCGAATATGTGATAACAGAGTCTGCAAAGGTCAAGAAGGGCTGTCTGTCACTCAAGAGGGCCGACGCCAGGGGCTTTGGCAGGGCGCTGCGCGATATCTACATGGGCATGAGGGATGTCTTCGAGATCTCCTGCCCCGAGGTCGACTGGCTTATCAAGAGATCCGGTGAGTGTCCCGACATCTTCGGCGGCTCGCTTGTCAGCAACGGCGCAAGCGGCTCCATCTATCTGATCCTTACCAAAGAGGGCGAGACAAGCTATACAGGTTTCCTCTCCGACTATGAGAGGATATTCGGTTTCAAGGCTACGACCAGAGTCTTCCGCCCAGGTGGACCTGCAAAGGTTTCTTCTCTGGAGCTGGAAGAGAATGAAGATACTGCTTGTAAATGATGATGGCTATGACAGGGGAGGACTTCCTGCCCTGGCAGAGGCGCTTGAAGCCTGTGGGCATGAGATCTGGATTGCCGCACCTTCGGAAAACTGCAGTGGGAAATCCCACTCGATGAATCTGACATCCGAAATACACTTTACCCAGTTCGGAAGGAACCGCTATCACTGCAGCGGTACTCCAGTGGACTGTGTCCTCTATGCGATAAAGGGAAAGCTGTTCGACTCGCGCCCCGACCTCGTGATCGCGGGAATCAACAGGGGACCGAACTGCTCGACAGATATAACCTATTCCGGGACCTGTGGTGCTGCAAGAGAGGCCATATACCAGAAGATTCCGGCAATATCGCTTTCGCAGGGGAGGCCTCTCGTAAAGGGTGGACCCTTCGATTATGAGAGCTGTGCAAGGTGGACTGCAGAGAATCTGGACAGGCTGATGAGCCTTGCAGGCCTCGATTCCTTCGTGAATGTGAACTTCCCGAATCCCTTCTCTGAAAGGGTACAGCTGGGGGATATCGGCTACATCAACTATCCAGACCGCCCAGAGAAGTGGGACAAGGGGGAGGTCATAACGATGGCGATGAACGATGGCTATGACTTCGGAATAGATATGAGAGGCAGGGGAAAGGGAGATCTTGAGTTAATCCACGAGGGGTGCATATCGATCTCTGTAATACGTGCACTTCCAGCTCTGGATGATGAGATGATGGCAAGGGCGGAGAAGCTGTTCCTATGAAGAAGGATGCCTGGGAGAAGCTATGCAGCGGCTGTGGACTCTGCTGTCACGAGAAGGTGATAACAGAGAACCTTCTGCTTATCGACACCTTGAGTGCCTGCGAATTCTACGACAGCGAGAGCAGACTCTGCACTGTCTATGACAGGCGCTTTGAAAAGTGCCCCAGGTGCCTGAAAATGACCCTTTTCAGGGCCATGTTCGCCGATTATCTGCCGCCGACCTGCGGCTATGTCAGATGGGCAAGAGCACATCATATCCGTTTTTGTAGGGAAAAGGAGTGCGTACTG
>LVBC01000003.1 GCA_001604265.1 Spirochaetales bacterium Spiro_01 | reverse complement strand
TCACAAAAAGTAAATGTTGTTTTTTCTAGAATCGGTTTTAGACTACCAGTATCGAAGAAAAAGAAACAAACAAATGATAAAGGAGAGTTTCTCATGAAGACAATGAAAAGGATTGCAATGATTGCTCTGGCAGTCTGCATGACAGCAACCATGCTCTTTGCAAACGGAGAGAGCGAAAGCAGTGCAAAGGGTGGCCCAGCACTTCCAAAGAACATCGAAGTACAGGTTCCAGCAAAGACCGGTGGTGGTACAGATGTAATGGCCCGTGCACTTGCAGGCCAGGTCGCAGCTGATGGTGGCGTCAACGTGACGGTCGTGAACAACTCCGATGGTGGTGGTGCCGTTGCACTCGAGAAGGTCTACAGCGCAAAGAACGATGGATCCACCATCCTCCAGTTCCACACAACAATGCTCATCAAGAAAGCATCCGGCGTATTCAAGAGATCTGCAGCCGACGACTACAAGGTCATCGCAGTCTCCGTCCAGAAGGATCCGGCAAGCTACATTCTCGTAGTCGACGCCTCCTCCCAATACAAGAGTGTCGATGACCTCGTAGCTGCTGCAAAGGCCGCTCCTGGCACCATCAAGTTCGGTGTCGAGACCGGTGGTACAGCACACATCATCACAGGTCTCTTCGCCAAGGCAGCTGGCATCCAGCCTAAGATCGTCGAAGCTGGTACGGATACAGAGAAGATGGCTGCAATCGTCGGAAAGACGATCGATGCAAGCTTCGTCAACCCGAACCAGGCAAAGCAGTATGTCGATGCCGGCAAGGTCATTGCACTTGCAGCCGTATCCAGAGATGTCGAGGGTGGCCGCTGTCCAGTATTCCCCGACCTCAAGAGCTTCCCGGAGCTTGGCTACAAGTTCGCATGGGGCAACATCAACCTCTTCCTCGGACCAAAGTCCATGAGCGACGAGACCGCAAGGACCCTCTACACCCTCTACTCGAATGCATATGAGAACGAGGCAGTCAAGGGCACTCTCGAGCCAAAGGGCTTCGGAATGGTCTTCCTCCCATATGAGGACGGTCCTGCCCGTGTAAGATCCATCCAGGCAGACCTCGACGCAGTCGTAGGCGATCTCGGACTCAAGAAGTAATAAGGCTTCAGGCAATTCAAGGGGTTCCCTCCCGGAACCCCTTTTCTTCAAAAAAGGGACAAATCCAATGTTCAAAGTAAAACGTGATCAGATAATAGGTATCGCACTGGTAATCCTCGGCATCATCGTCTTTGCCATGATCCAGGGCTACTCGATGCCATTCTCGGCCACCTACCCCGGTCCAAAGGCCCTTCCAGGCCTCGCAGCCTTCGGTTTCGTGGTCTGTGGCGCTGGAATCTTCTTCCAGAGCACTGTGGACAGAAGAGAGCAGAAGACCTTCCTCGTGAAGGAGGGCTGGATCAGAGTCGCAGTCGTATTCGGACTTCTCATATTATATGTTCTTCTTATGAAGTTCCTCGGCTTCATCATCGTCACTCCAGTGATCTGCTTCATCTTTGCAACCCTCTTTGCCAGGGGAACAAGATGTTCAGTCAGGAACAGGATAATCTTCTCTGTGATCTTCACCCTGTTCATCTATTTCCTGTATACGAAGGCATTCTCCCTTCCTATGCCAGAACCCTTCTGGGT
Organism: Spirochaetales bacterium Spiro_01; assembly: GCA_001604265.1. Taxonomy (GTDB): domain Bacteria; phylum Spirochaetota; class Spirochaetia; order Sphaerochaetales; family Sphaerochaetaceae; genus Bullifex. The sequence continues at coordinate 4,968 of LVBC01000003.1, read as the reverse complement.
CTGAGGAGAGTAAAAGATGTTAGAATATCTTCCATTCGTATTCGCGAATATCCTTGATATACACAACCTGCTTCTGGCCTTCGTCGCTACCGTCATCGGTATCATCTTCGGCGCAATTCCAGGCCTTTCAGGTTCTCTCGCAATGATGCTGTTCATGCCGCTCACCTACCATATGGAGGTAGGACCTGGCGTCATGTTCCTCATAGCACTCTGGGTAGGTGGCTGCTCCGGTGCCTTCATCGGAAGCGTGCTTCTCGGTATCCCAGGTTCCCCATCCTCTGTTGCAACAGTCTTCGATGGCTACCCGATGGCAAAGAAGGGAGAGGCCAGCAGGGCACTTGGAATCGGCATCATAGCCTCCTTCTGCGGAACCTTCTTCTCGGCAATCTTCGGTGCAATTCTTGCACAGTCCATCGCCTCTGTCGCATTTGCACTCGGTCCATGGGAGTACTTCTCGCTCTGTGCAGTTGCAATCACGATGGTCATCGCAATAAGCAAGGGCAACATGTTCAAGGGGCTTGCAGCCGCATGCATCGGCCTGCTCTTTGCCTCTGTAGGCTTCAGCCCGATCGATGCAGAAGAGAGATTCGTCTTTGGGAACATGTACCTGATGAGCGGTCTCTCGCTCACTGTCGTCCTCATCTCCGTCTTCGGCATCTCACGTATCGCACTCGAGTACGGAAAGGGCTTCGACGAGCTGCCTGAGGTGGACAAGTCCTCCCTCAAGGGCTTCGGTCTTACACTTGGAGAGATCCTGGAGCAGAAGGTCAACATCATCCGCTCCTTCCTGATCGGTCTCGTGATCGGCTTCCTCCCAGGCATGGGTGCAGGACTTTCGAACCTCGTCGCATACTCGACCTGCAAGAACAACAGCAAGAGAGCTGCCGAGTTCGGTACCGGTGTACCAGATGGCATCTGGGCCTCTGAGGTATCCAACAACGCTGCAATCGGTGGTGCAATGATCCCAATGGTCGCACTCGGCATTCCTGGCGATACATCCACAGCGCTGCTCATCGGTGCACTTTCGATCCAGGGCCTCGAGATGGGACCTATGGTATTCCGCAACTCCGGAAACATCGTCTACATGATGTTCTTTGCTGTCGCATTCGATGCAATCCTCGTCATGCTTATCCAGTTCCTTTCAAAGAGATGGTTCCCATATGTACTGAAGATTCCATACCACTACATGTACCCGGCCCTCCTGATAATCTCGCTTGTTTCTGCATACGTCGAATCCGGTTCCCTGTACAAGTGCGGCATGATGATCGTCTTTGCAGTCATCGGCCTTGTAATGATGTACGGAGGTCTCCCATCGGCACCTATGATGCTTGCATTCATCCTCGGACCGACACTGGAGAAGAACATGCTCAAGGGCTTCCAGAGCAGCAATACGGGAGCTGCAATGTTCTTCACAAGACCAGTCTCCTGCTTCTTCCTCGTGATCGCAATCGCATGTATCTTCTCCCCTATTCTGAGGGTGCTGCTTGAGAAGAGGAAGAGAGGAAAGGCAGCTGCATAATGCCACTTAACAGTACGTCACAGAAGAGTCCACCGGCATTCCTCCTCATGGAGGAGTGCTGCCGCAGCCCCTGGAAGACCTGGCAGAGGCCCTTCAGGATGGCTCCAGGAGTCTACTATGTTTCCGGCAACAACTGGGTCGCCAGCTACCTGCTGGATACAGGCGATGGCCTCATGCTCATCGATACTGGGATGCATGAGACACTGTATCTTCTCATCGAGAGCGTGAGGCTGCTCGGCTACGATATCAGGGACATAAGGAAGATCCTTCTTACCCACGCGCATATCGACCACATCGGTGGCGCCAGGGCCCTGAAGGAGCTGACAGGCGCAAAGCTCTATCTTGGAGAGAGGGACCTCCTCTTTCTCCACGAGAGAAGGGATCTTATCGGCGGAGAAGGAAAGTACACCTGTGGACTCTTCGAACCTGACGAGCTCTACAACGATGACAGACCAATATGCCAGGGGAACCTGACGATCCATACAACAGCGACTCCTGGACACACACCCGGCTGCACCTCCTTCCGCTTCTCTGTACAGGATGAAGTCCATGGAAGGAGACTCGTGTGCGCCATCCATGGTGGCCTGGGTCTCAATATCACGAACAGTGACTTCGAGAGGACAGGCCTTCCGCACTCCCTCAGGGACGAGTTCATAGCTGGTCTTGAAAAGCTTGACAGGTGGCATGTGGATGTCACGCTTCCAAGCCATACGAACCAGTATGGAATCCTTCCTCTTGTCGACCAGATAAGTGAAGAGTACAACCCCTTCTACGAACCTGGCGTCTGGCATGAGCTGATGAACGAGAGACTCGAGAGAGTCCGAAAGATTATCAAGGCAGGTATCTGATGAAGCAGAATCTCAATCCTGGAAAGGTTCGAAGACAGATAAACATCATCAACGATATAGTATTCTCGAAGGTCAGGGACCTTGAAGGAAACGAAGTAGAGCTGAAAATGACGCTGCTTGTCGCAAATGGCAACAGCGAGATGAGACTTGTGCTCGGACGCGATGATGAGCAGTGCAATCTAAGACAGCCAGTGATAGTCTGGATAAACGGAAATGGCTGGAGAAAGGTACCATCAAGGACATATCAGGCAGCCGAATCGGTCTATCTGGCAGAGCACGGCTATGCAGTTGCAGTCATCGACTACAGGCACTCCGGCCTTGGCGTATGGCCTGCATGCATCGAAGATGTGAAGACTGCCATCCGCTTTCTCAGAGCAAATGCGGATACCTACTATCTCGATGTGGAGCACATCGGTGCGATCGGCCGCTCTGCCGGTGGCCACCTTGCCTCCTTCTGTGCCCTGAACGATGATCAGTACAGGACAGCTGAATGGGAAAGCGAGAGCGATCACATCCAGGCAGCAGTGGATTTCTACGGACCAGTTGATATATACACCCTGGACATGCAGAATATTCTCAAGGGGGAGGATCCGAGACAGACAAGAGAGGGACTCATGATCGGAGGCGATGCGGCCTACATAGCTGCCACCTCCAGAAAGGCAAGCCCGGTCAACTTCATCTCAGATAGGATGTGCCCCATCTCCATCTTCCATGGCAATCTGGACCCTCTCGTGCCGCTTTCGCAGAGCGAGAACTTCTATGAACTGCTGCAGAAGAAGGGAGTCGAAAGCGATCTGTACATCGTGCAGGGAGCTGGACACGGCACAAGGGAGTTCGTACAGGAGGAGGTCAGGAACAGAGTCCTTTCCTTCTTCGACAGTCATCTGAAACAACCACAGGAGAGAAAACACAATGTCAAAACTCAGAGAAGCATATGAATTGTATGAGCAGCGCAGGGCCGAGTGGCTCAAGGCTCCCATAATCCAGAAGTACTTCGTGGACCAGGAGAAGAGATACGTGCACCCATTCAGGATATATGGAAATGTCTGGTATGTCGGCGACAACTGGGTCTGCGTGCACCTTATCGATACAGGTGACGGCCTTCTTCTGATCGATGCAGGAAACAGTGGGGCCACTGCGATGCTCGTCAATGCAATATGGGAAGCAGGCTTCAAGCCTAGCGATGTAAAGTGGATAGTCCTTTCCCATGGACACCTCGACCACATCGGCGCCTGTCTCTTCTTCAGAAGGATGTTCGGCACCAGACTCTACATGGGAAAGCCCGATGCCGAGGACTTCAAGTACCATCAGGAGTTATCGATCATCCAGGATACGGGAAATCTGGCAGACGAGACCTTCGTTGTAGACCACGAGATAGAGGATGGAGAGAAGATAAGATTCGGCAATACCGAGATGGAGTTCTTCCTCGTTCCGGGACACTCCAATGGTGTGATCTCCTGCTTCTTCGATGTAGATGGTCCCGAGGGTGTGAAGAGAGCTGGCTACTATGGTGGCTTCGGCTTCAATACACTTCAGAAGGATTATCTTATAGATATCGGGGACACGAAGTACGAGATGAGGAAGGTCTACCTCGACTCGATCAGGAAAGTAAGGGACCAGAAGGTCGAGCTCTTCCTTGCAAACCACTGCATCAACAACGATACGCTGGGAAGGATGGAGAAGCTTAAGAAGGACCCGGAGCACAACCCGTTCCTCAACGACACTCTCTGGGGCGAGTACCTGGATATGAAGTACAACGACCTGCTCAGACTGATGGCAGATCCTGCACAGAACTGAGACATGATATGGGCCTATCGATTGCTCGATGGGCCCATTCTATTTCCTCAGAGGTCGGAAAGCAGCGCTGCTGCGCTATCGGCGCCTATATCCCTCGCAATGGAGAGTGCAGTCTCGTTGTATCTATTGAGGACTTTAGGATCTGCGCCATTTTCAAGCAGGATTCTGACCATCTCTGCTGCCCTGTTCTCGTTCTGGACGGCATACATCAGTGGAGTATCCCCTGTATCAGCTCTGCCCTTGTTGACATCTGCTCCATGGACAATGAGCCTCCTTGCGACCTCTGGATTGCTGTTGAAGATACAGGCAAGCATCAGTGCGCTTTCGCCAAAGGCATCCTCGGAAAGGACATCTGCACCACTCTTCACGAGCACCTCCAGTACCTCGGGATTCGGATTGTCCATTGCAGCATAGAGGATGGCATTGCACTTTGCCTCGTCGGCGACCCTATCCACCAGGTTGACATCGGCTCCCGCCTCGATAAGCCTTTCGAGGATTGCTGGTTCGATTGCGTGAGTAGCTGCATCCATCAGAGCGGTCTTGCCATTGTCGCGATAGCTGTTCACGCCCCCATTTGCCCTGGCAAGGAAGGCTGCGACCTCAGGGTTGCCATCATTCTCGAGTGCATACCTGAATGCATCGTCCCCATAGTAGTTGACCTCCCCTATCCTGGCTCCGAGAGCGAGAATGCTCTTTACGAAATCGAGGTCCATGGTATCCGAGGCCATCATCAGTGGAGTGACACCGTTGTCGGAGGTCTGCCCATTGATATCGAGTCCCCTCTTCAGAAGCACTCCTACCATA
>LVBC01000143.1 GCA_001604265.1 Spirochaetales bacterium Spiro_01 | reverse complement strand
GAGAATCAGGAGGCCAAGGACAAGTTCTTCAATGACTACTATATCACTCTCAACTACATGAGCCCGGATGAGTCCAGAGCTTATATGGAGGATGTCTTTGCAAAGTATTCAGAATACAAGGATGTCTTCAAGAAGTAAGCACTACCGTTACAGCATGCTGGAAGAGTCTTCCAGCATGTCTGGATAGTGGAGAGGAATACCATGAAGAAATATCTGAAAAACAGGGACTTCGTATCAGGATTCGTCCTTGTGCTGCTGTCGGTCATCGGATTCTACAGTACCAACAAGTTCAATGTATCGTCCATTAGTTCCTATGGAAATCCTGCTACAGTCCCGCGCATCATTCTGATTCTTCTGTTCATCATGTCGGCATTGACGATGGTCGGAGCGATCAGGAAGGAGAACGGAGATGGGGAAAACAGGGAGGAAAGAAGCCTGGAGCAGAAGCTTCCCGAGTACCTTACCTTCGTCCTGCTTGTTGTCTATGTATTCACTGTAAAGCCGATAGGCTATGTGATCTCAACGGCCATATACCTGCTATTGCAGATGTATGTGCTCTCCTGCTTCGAGAAAAGAAGGCTATGGCTATTTGCCCTGATAGCAATAATGGTTTCACCACTCCTCTACTACATCTTCAGGGCATTCTTCGATGTACTTCTACCAGCCGGAATCCTTGGCTGGAGACCATAAAAGGGGCCCTGTATGGAAATGATAATTCTAGGATTGAAGTCGGTCTGCACCATACATGGTCTGCTGTTCATATTCATTGGTACGGCAATAGGTATCATATTCGGTGCAATTCCGGGGCTGACAGCGACCATGGCAGTTGCACTCTGTCTCCCAATGACGTACTCGATGACGGTCAACAATTCCATGACATTCCTTCTTGGATTGTACATAGGTGGTATTTCAGGTGGTCTTATCTCGGCAATTCTTCTCAGAATACCAGGTACACCATCATCGCTTGCAACCACCTTTGATGGCCATCCAATGGCTGCAAAGGGGCAGGCAGGCAAGGCACTTGATACAGGCGTCTGGGCCTCCTTCTTCGGAGGGCTGCTGAGCTTCTTCGTGCTCTTCTTCATAGCACCTGTTCTTGCGAACATAGCAATAAGATTCACTCCGTATGACTACTTCGCAGTAATACTGTTCTCTCTGACAATGATATCTGCACTGAGTGGAAAGGATGTCAAGAAGGGACTTATTGCAGGTCTTGTTGGAATAATGCTTTCATTCTTCGGTTCCGACCCTGTCGATGGAGCCTTGAGGTTCACCTTCGGCAACCACAACCTGGATGGAGGCTTTGCAACACTACCAGTCGTCATCGGACTCTTTGCAGTAGCTGAGGTGTTCGAGTTTGCCCACATAGCCTTCGAATCCAAGCATATGGAGGAGATACACTATGATGCAATGGACAGCCATCTCAAGCTTTCTGAGCTGAAGGGACAGGGAGCGAACTTCATCAGATCGTGGCTGATAGGACTGGGAATAGGAATACTGCCAGGAATAGGCGGAGGTGTTTCCAATCTGCTGTCGTATACGTATTCGAAGAAGTTCTCGAAGCATCCTGAACTCTATGGCACTGGCTGTGTCGATGGCATAATCGCCTCTGAAACTGCAAACAACTCGACCATCGGTGGTGCCCTGGTTCCTCTTCTGGCTCTAGGTATTCCAGGTGATGCGATCACAGCAGTTCTGATTGCCGCATTCATGATACATGGTATCAATCCAGGTCCGACTCTCTTCAGGATGCAGAAGGATCTTGTCTACAGCATCTTTGCTGCAATCATATTTGCAAACTTCGCAATGCTCATACTGATGCTCTGTGGAAGAAGACTCTTCACCAAGATACTCAAGATCAACAAGGCGATCCTTCTGCCTCTTGTGATGGGTGTATGCATAATCGGTGCATATGCAAACAACAACAGGATATTCGATGTGTACGTGGTCCTGATCTTCGGAATCATCGGTATCCTCATGAAGAAGTTCAGGTATCCAGTAGCACCACTTATCATGGGCATGCTGCTTGGACAGAACCTGGAGATCTATTTCAGACGTTCACTCATGTTCAGCAATGGAAGCTTTGTTCCATTCTTCACAAAGCCTGTTTCGCTTGTGTTCCTGATCCTTTCTGCAGTTTCAGTGACATTTGCAATCAGATCGAATCTCATTCAGAGAAAAAAAGGAGAATAGCCAATGAGCAAGAAGAAAGGTTACAACATAGTCTGGTTCTGCACTGATCAGCAGCGTTATGATACGATCACAGCACTTGGAAACAAGAAGATCCATACGCCGAATCTGGATAAGCTTATCAGTGAGGGCGTTGCATTCGAAAACGCCTACACCCAGGCTCCCATATGCACACCAAGCAGGGCCTGTTTCCTTACTGGAAGATATCCAAAGACCACCAGGGCGACCTTCAATGGAAATGACCACTTCTCCAAGGATGAGACCCTGGTCACAAAGATATTTGCAGACCATGGCTGGTCCTGTGGGCTTGCTGGAAAGCTTCATATCGCAGGAGCAAAGGACCATCTCGAGAACAGGACAGATGATGGATACGAGATGTTCAAATGGAGTCATCACCCCCAGAATGACTGGGAGGAGGGTGTAGACTCGTATCAGAATTGGCTCAGAAGCAAGGGAATCAAGTTCGAGGACATCTATACCGGATGTCATTGGGACAGCAGCAAGAAGACTACCGAAGAGGACCGCAAGAGGAATGAGGGCTTCCACAAGGCAGTCTACGAGGAGGGCTACAGGCCGTATATTGGCTGCCCAGCTGAATACCATCAGACAACATGGTGTGTTGAGGAGGCGATAGGATTCATCGAAGGCCACAAGGACAAGAATTGGCTTGTTAGTCTGAATCCATTCGATCCTCACCATCCGATCGATCCACCACCGGAATACCAGGCACGATTGAATCCTGATGACATGGATCTTCCTCTCTGGAAAGAGGGCGAACTTGATAACAAGCCAGAGTACCAGCGATATGATTACCAGTATGGTGGAATGTATGGCCACGGCCACAGCATCATAGGCATGACCGACGACCAGAAGAGGCAGGAGACCAGGGATTACTATGCAGAGATAGAGCTGATCGATGACCAGTTCGGCAGGCTTGTAAGGTATCTGGACGAGAACAACCTCAGAGAGAACACGATCATCATCTTCATGTCCGACCATGGTGAGATGCTCGGAGATCACGGCACATACCTCAAGGGCCCATACTTCTATCAGGCACTTGTCCATGTACCTCTGATATTCTCCTGCCCGGGACTCATCCAGCAGAATGTCAGACTGAAGGCGCTTGTCGAGCTCGTGGACATTGCACCTACACTTCTGGAGCTGAACGGAATCGAGATTCCTTTCTACATGCAGGGCAAGAGCTTTGCAAAGCTGCTGACTGGAGAACAGAAGAAGGATCACCACAAGGACTCGGTCTATTCAGAATTCTACGATTGCCTACTGCAGGTCGGATATGTCGGACATCATGCAACAATGTACTTCGATGGCAGATACAAGATCGTCAACCACCATGGACAGAGTATTGGCGAGCTCTACGATCTGGCAACCGATCCACATGAGTTCAACAACCTCTGGTTCGATGAGAGATACCGTGACCTGAAGTACCAGCTGATCCAGAAGAACTTCGATCAGGCCGTGCTCAACAATGCAGATTATGTTCTTGATCCCGCCTGGGGCTATTGAGTATATAGTCTGAGTTTTGGACACCCATGGTTTTTGCTGTGGGTGTCTTGTTGTTATATGATATCCATCATGAGAAACCTGAACATAGTATTCAGCCCCACTGGTGGAGTTGAGGCCGTAGCTGGAATTCTTTCCCCTGATGGAGAGATATTCAATCTTATAAAGAGAGACTGTTCTGTTGAAATCGAACCATCCGACAGAGTTGTCCTGGCAGTTCCCTCCTTTGGAGGAAGAGTTCCTGCCTTCGCTGTTGAAAAGATTGGCAAGCTGAAGGGCAATGGTGCAAGGTGCCTTCTGGTCGTTGTATATGGAAACAGAGCCTATGAGGACACACTGCTTGAGCTAAGGGAGCTGGCGCTTTCTATTGGCCTGATGCCCATCGCTGCCATATCAGCAGTTGCAGAGCACTCCATGGTCAGGGATATAGCAGCAGGCAGGCCTGACATTGAAGACAGAAAGGTCCTCGAGAACATGGCGGGCAAGGTTGATTGGGAGTGCGGCGATCTCGTTGCTGTTCCCGGAAATGCTCCATACAAGGAAAGGCATCCATTTCCAACAATTCCAGTCACTCTCGATTCATGCATCAACTGTGGCGTTTGCCATATCGAATGTCCCGTTTGGGCAATAAGGGGAGATGGGACTACAGACGAGTCCCTCTGCATCTCCTGCATGAGATGCATCAGAGTCTGTGCCTATGGTTCAAGGGTCATACCAGATGACCTGATAGCGCCTCTTTCCAACAGATTGCACACTGTTGCCGCAGATAGGAAGGAGCCAGAGCTGTTTGTTTGACTTGTAAACAATCGTTCAAATAGACTTGAGAAAAAGGAGAATCATCATGGGCGCAGTTTCAACAACAAAGGCACCAGCCGCAATCGGTCCCTACTCACAGGGCTTCAAGGTCGGGAATCTGGTATTCACATCAGGACAGCTTCCAATTGTTCCGGAAACCGGTGAGCTGGTAGGTCCTGGCATCGAGGAGCAGGCAGAGCAGTGCTGCAGGAATGTAGGCGCGATTCTCGAAGCCGCAGGCTCAGGCTTCGACAAGGTCGTAAAGGCTGTCTGCTACATTACTGATATGGCAGATTTCGCAGCATTCAATGCAGTTTATGCAAAGTACTTTGTAAGCAAGCCTGCAAGGGCCTGTGTCGCAGTCGTCGGCATGGCAAAGAATGCACTGTGCGAGATCGAGGTCGTAGCTGAAGTATAGAAGCTGATCTGTCCTCTTTGTTGACTTGTCTTTTTTATTGATTATAGACTTTGGATAAAGGAGCTTTAACATGACTGAAATCTCAACAAAGAAGGCACCAGCTGCCATTGGACCATATTCTCAGGGCTTCAAGGTCGGAGGCCTTGTATTCACATCTGGCCAGATTCCTGCAGATCCTGAGACCGGAGCAATCGTAGGAACAACAATCGAGGAGCAGGCAGAGCAGTCCTGCAAGAATGTCGGAGAGATCCTCAAGGCCGCAGGAGTCGGCTATGAGAATGTTGTAAAAACAACCTGCTTCCTTGCCGATATGGCCGACTTTGCAGCATTCAATGCTGTCTATGCAAAGTACTTTGTCAGCAAGCCGGCAAGAAGCTGCGTCGCAGTAAAGACACTTCCAAAGAATGTCCTCTGCGAAGTCGAGGCAATTGCCGAAGTATAATCTACAGCTCGAAGGATAAGGAAAGGCTTCTCCTGGTTTCGGTGTGGAAGCCTTTTCTGTCTTCAGACTAGGTTCTTTTCCTCAATATCTTTTTTCAGACAGTGGACCCTATCTGGGTCAAGCAGAGTATAGATAGTATGAGGATGAAATTCAGTCGTTTCATCAAAATGATGGAGGAAAACCTCTTCTCTCTCCAGATCAGAAAGAAGGGCCTTAAGGGTCATTTGCATTTCTTTATAGTAGCTGGTTTCGTGGGA
>LVBC01000142.1 GCA_001604265.1 Spirochaetales bacterium Spiro_01 | reverse complement strand
ATGTTGACATAAGTAGAGCAATAACTGCCTTCTCTTTTCCTATGGCAACTTTTCTGTAATCCTGGATGACTAGCTCCCCCGGAACGAGTAGAGGATAGACAGGATCGAGATCTGTTTCCTTCCTGGCTTTTCCCATAGCCAGGATAGGAATATCCTTCTGCTCGTATCCCATTATCGTAGCTTGCGCAAGATCTACAAGGTAGGAGTCGCTTGAACCAATGAGATAGCCGACCTTGCGGATATTGCCATTTGCAGGACCTGGTCCCTCCATTCCAATAATTGCATCCATAAGACCGTAGCAGCATCTGGTCTCTCTGTAGATTCCTGTAATCAGCTCGGCAAAGCCTTGCCTCGAGGGCTTCCTGGCATGGCATCTGCTCTTGTTGAGTCCTGGAAGGGTTCCGAACATGTTCTTGACGCAGCCTGTTGCATACATAAGCTGGTGCGTCTTGAATTTTGCAACGGAGATGACTACATCGACTTCATCGAGGATTCCTGCCATAAGGTACTTTCCCTTGTCGATGATATGTTCTCTCGGTCCTGCTGTGAAATCTACCCAGATTGCACCTGTTCTATTGCATACATCCCTGATTCCGCAGTTTCTTGCATCGAAGGAGGCTGTGTGAAGGCCTGGGGAATCACCTATGTATATTTTTGAAGCATTCTTCTTCTGCAGTATGAGTACAAGTGCTTCTACAACAACTGGATTTGTAGTGATTCCAGTCTCTACCTTCGAATCCGAAAGGATATTCGGCTTCAGGAGGACCTTCTTGCCACTGCAGTCGGGAAAGTCTGTGTTCGCTATTATCTCTTCAATGCTTTCAATGACCAGCTCCAGGTCATAATGGGAGCACTTTGCAATTGCAACTCTTGTCTTCATATTTTCCTCAGCAGGCAGCAGTAGAGTGGACCGATGTTGTCTGCCCTGTCAGGAAGGATTATGAGTCCATAGGGACGCTCTTCAGCCTCTTGAAGCTTGACTGGAACTACTTCTACAAGTCCTTCGCGCCTCTTGAGAAGCTTCTCTATGACCTTTTCGTCCTCTTCCGAGTTTATCGAACAGGTAGAGTAGAGGATGTAGCCTCCACTCCTTGCAGCATCAAGTGCTGCCGCAAGCAGTGCAAACTGCTCTATGGCAAGTCTCTTCGGTCTGGAGACTGACCACATTGCAAGATGCTTCTCGCTCTGGATCACGTGACGCTCCGAAGAGCAGGGTGCATCCAGCAGAACAGCATCGTATACTCCCTTCTCATAGAGTCCCCAGCGGGATGCATCATGATTCGTAGTCCTTATGCTCTCCTGCCAATCATCTGGAATATGCTCCCTGATGACCTGGTCGAGACGGGCTCTCCTGTCCCTTGAGCGGTCATTTGCTGTGATAGTTCCTTCACCCTTGAGACGGGATGCCAGCACAAGCGTCTTTCCGCCTGGGGCTGCGCACATATCGAGAACGCAATCTCCTGCTTTCAGAGGTAGAAGAGATGCGACAAGGATGCTTGCCCTGTCAAGGTAGTATGGCGATTTCAGATTCTCGCTAAAGGCTATAGGAGAAGACTCCCTGAGAAGTGCTTCTCTCAGAGACTTCCATCTATCACCATATATATCCATATAGAACTTCTCGAAGGATTCTCTCCTCTTTTCGAGTTCTGCTCGTTCCCTGTCGGCCTTCTTGCTCATCAGCAAAAGGATATATTAAAACGGAAGAACATAGAAGTAGCTGATTATCTATTTGCAATAGAGGAAATTAGCTTAGAAATACTTTGCAATGAAGTATCCACCGCAGCCGATTGCCAGACCGAGAATGAAGCCTCCGACGACCTGAGCGAAGTTGTGGCCGAGCATGGTCTTCAGATGCTCCTCGGAGAAGTTGTCGTCATCGAACATGTCCTGGAAGTACTTCGACCACTTGTTGAGAACCTGGGCATGCTTTCCAGCCTGATTCCTGAGATTCATCGCATCGTGGATGATTATGATCGAGAAGACTGCACAGACTGCGAAATAGACACTTGAAAAGGAGTAGATGAGTCCGACAGAGGTGGTAAGTGCAACAACAGTGGCCGTATGGCTGGAGGGCATTCCTCCTGTTGTGATGAGCATGTACTTGTCGAACTTTTCCTTATGGAATAGACACAGGATCACAGGCTTCA
>LVBC01000141.1 GCA_001604265.1 Spirochaetales bacterium Spiro_01 | reverse complement strand
TCTCTCTGCTGCCTTCTGTGCCATCTTCTCGAAGTTCACCTGCTCTGTGATGCCGACTGCTCTGAGATTCTTCGGCATTCCCATTGTGACGAAGAAGAACTCAGCTGTCCTGTCGATTGCCTCACTTGCGACCTTCATATCATCCTCGCCCTCTATGAGCCAGACATTTCTGCCATACTCGGCAAGGTACGGAGCTGTTTCAGGAGAAAGAATGTATCTCATCCAGACTGGAGTCAGGATGGCAAGCCCCTCGCCGTGCGTGATGTCGTAGAAGGCAGAGAGCTCGTGCTCCATCGGGTGTACGCACCAGGCTGGAGAGCAGCCCTCGCTTACAAGACCGTTGATGGCATGGGAGCCGGCCCACATCAGATTTGCTCTTGCCTCGTAGTTCTCAGGCTCCTCCAGTGCTATCGGACCGTACTTGATCATTGTCTTGAGAAGACCCTCTGCAAGACGCTTCTGGACGTACGCACTCTCGAAGCTGAAGTAGTTCTCGAAGGTATGGCTCATCATATCGGCCGTTCCAGCCGCTGTCTGCTTTCTTGAGACAGTGAATGTATAGCAGGGATCCAGGATGGACATCGTGGGCTTGAGCGCCTCGCCGCCAGTTCCCCACTTCTCATTCTTCGACATGTCGGAGATAACTGCGAATGGGTCCATTTCGGAGCCGGTTGCAGAGAGTGTCAGTACAGAGTAGATAGGAAGTGCCCTCTCGATTCTCTCCGGGTGGATGACAAGATCCCAGGCATCGCCCTCATAGAGAGCAGCTGCTGCAATGACCTTTGCAGCGTCGATCGTGGAACCTCCACCGATTGCAAGCACTGAATCTATTTCATTTTCCCTGCAGAGCTCTGCACCCCTTCTTACCGATTCGATCCTTGGATTCGGCTCGATTCCCGAAAGCTCGAAGATCTCGACTCCTGCCTTCTTCAGAATTGCTACTGCTTCATCATAGAGTCCACTTCTCCTGATCGAACCACCACCGTAGCAGAGCAGGACTCTGCTTCCACTTGCCCTGACCTCGTCAAGGTGCTTTATCTGCCCTTTGCCGAAGTAGATTGTCGTTGGTACTGCGAATCTGAAATCGTACATAGCTATAACTCCTATTATTTCTTTGTCTACATTGGAAATAATAGCAGACATGCGAGAGAAGTTCAAACCAGCAGTGTCTCTTTGGAGAGAAGCTGTGAGAATATCGCTATTTCTGCTGCTTCCTGCCTACTATCAGCACTCCGACTGCAAAGCCTATGAGGGCAGGAACTATCCAGCCAAGCCCAAGCGAATAGAGTGGCAGAAGCCTATTGGCCACAGGGTCGAGAAGGGTCACTCCAGCTGCATGCAGGAAATCGAAGAGGGCTGCTGCAAATGCAAAGCAGGTGGTCGAAACATATACCTCTCTCCTTCCACCAAACAGATTGTTCGACAGGGCAAGCAGAGTCAGTACGATCGCAAGCGGATAGAGCAGCATGAGAACAGGAAGCGACAGAGCTATGATCAGGTCGAGGCCGAAATTGGAGATTGCAAAGGCGAAGAGCACGAAGGACACAGCCCAGGTGTTGTAGTGCTTCGAGCCTGTGAATAGCTGGTCGAAAGCCCCGCAGATGCTGACGACAAGTCCGATTGCGGTCTTGAGACAGGCCAGTGTGACTATGAGGCCGAGCATGACCACCCCGCCTCTGGAGAAGAGGTGCCTGCAGATATCTGCAAGTGCTATTCCTCCATTTGCACTCAGCTCTACAGCACCTCTGCTGCTTGCTCCCATGATTGTCCCACCTGCGTATATCAGCGCCATTAGAAGGCAGCAGTAGATGCCAGAGACTACCGTTGCTGATGCAATCTCTCTTCCATCCTCCAGTCCAAGTCCCTTGAGAACGTCAACTACAACTATTCCAAAGAGAAGACCTGCAAGCACATCCATCGTGTTGTACCCCTCTATCAGCCCCTTTATGAATGGATATGCAGAGTATTCGGCCGTGCTTTCGAATCCTGCGAGAGATGGACTCATCGGATGTATGTACGAGAAGAGTATCAGCGTCAGGAAGAAGAGGAGGAAGGCCGGGTTCAGGAACCTTCCGATCGAATCCAGGATACCGCTCGGCTTCAGAGAGAAGGCAAGCACCAGCAAGAAGAAGGCAGCAGAGAAGACGACAAGAGGAAGGCCAGAATTCGCGAATGCAATCGTATAGGAGGTCGTTGCACACCTTGGGATTGCAAAGCAGGGACCTATGGCAAGAGACAGTACAATGGGAAATGCATAGCGGTAGAACCTTGAGACTCTGCCAGCAAGCTCGAAAAGCGAATCCACATGACTGCTTCCAAGTGCAGCTACAGATAGAAGCGGCATGCCTACCGCTGTGATAAGGAAACCCAGCAGGGCTGGCAGCATATTCGCTCCTGCTGCCTGTCCCATGTGGATCGGGAATATCAGATTGCCAGCTCCGAAGAACATTCCAAACAGCATGCTGGCTACAGCTATCCTATTTGCAAATGAAAGCTTTCTCTTACAGTCCATAGTGTTATTATAGCAACACAGCAGAGAGTTTGGCAGAAATAATAGAGGAGGCAATCTAAATAACGACTACCTCCTCCTCTTCGTGCTTCCATGCAGGAACAAAATCACCTATCCTGATACAGCTTCAGAACCTCACCCCGCTTGACCTTCCTTGTAGATGTCTCAGGAAGAGGTTCGTCTATAACTGTCACCTTTGTTATCCTCTTGTAGGGCTGGAGATTCCTGTTGACCTCGTCGACGATCTCGTTCATCCGCTTTTCGATTTCTTCGCTTGTGTTCTTCTCCCTGAAGCCCTTCTCCGGAAGCAGCAGGATCCTTACCTTCTCGCTCTTCTTCTCCCTGTCCTCCCTGTATGGGATTATGCAGAGCTGTGCAATCTCGCCATAGAGCTGGAACATATCCTCGATCTCCTCAGGGAAGATGTTCTTTCCACCCTCGGAGACGATGATGTTCTTCTGCCTGCCTGTGAGATAGAGGTATCCGTTCACATCCAGATGCCCGACATCTCCTGTGTTGAGCCAGCCATCGGGAGAGAGGACCTCGGCAGTTGCCTCCGGATTCTTGTAGTACCCCTTCATCACGGCAGAGCCTCTGAGGTAGAGAACTCCATTTCCATCCTCATCCGGAGAGACTATCTTCTGCTCGATTCCTGCACAGTTCTTACCTACGCTCTCCTTGATGAAGGCATAGATCGGATTGAGATGCGTGATCGGGCTTGTCTCTGTCATTCCATACCCCTGCACGAAGTCAAGCCCTAGCTGGTGGTACATCCTTATTGTGGACATCGGCAGAGGACCACCACCACAGATGCATATCCTGTTGTCGGCAAGCGAGAGCTTCGCGAGAAGCCCCTTGAAAAGTCTCTTGCCTATATTCACATTGCAGTAGTCCCTCAGAAGGCCGGAGATGAGCATGAGTCCCCTTATGATTCCATAGACGATTATGCCCTTCTTTCTCACTCCTGCCATCAGGGCCTGTATCATCTTGTTGAATAGCATCGGGACTGCAAGGAACATCGTCACCCCGCCCTCCTTCATATCGCCAAGAATTTGCGAAACGACCAGATGCTTTCCGAACACAAGGTGCGCTCCGACGCTCATCGCCTCAATGAAGTCGGCCTGCAGCGTATACGCATGGTGGATCGGGAGTATTGCATAGAAGACATCGGTCGAGTAGATATTCATGTTGGCCTGGGCCTGATAGCAGCAGCTGACAAGGTTCCTATGGGTAAGCATGACACCCTTGGGAGTGCCTGTCGTTCCACTTGTAAAGAGGATTGCGGCCAGGTCATCTTCGCCTGCTGTGGGCGCCTCGAAGGTGCCGACATTCGTTCCGAGGTCGAGGATGTATGGGTAGCTGTCGTTCACTTCAAGGGAAAAGACCTGCTTCACATGTGCCGCTGCATGCCTGATGCGGTCAACATCTCCGAAGAAGTAGTCGACATCACCGAATCTGACAAGGTTCTCTATCTCGTTCTCCTTCAGTGTGCAGTCCAGTGGAACGACGACAGCACCGGCGTAGATGACGGCCATGAATGCGATCGCCCACTGTGGAGAGTTCTTTCCGGAGACAGCTATGTGGGTATCCTTTCCTACTCCAAGAGAAAGGAGATACTCGGAGACCCTGAGCACTGTCCTCTCGGCTTCGCTGTAGGATAGGGATATCGGATTCTTTCCAAAGCAGGACCAGCATCTTCTATCCGGATACCTGAGGACAGAGATGTGGAACATCTGCTTCAGCGTAGGCCATGTACCTGTGAATTCGGTGCCTCTGTACTCATCTAGAAATCGCCAAGGTCTTGGATCATCCTTCATACAATCCTCCCGGAACAGAAGCGCATTCCCCCTTTCGCAGCTCTGCTCATCCGCTTGTATTATAGCTCCAAAACAAAATGTTTTGTTTACCAATGACCCTCTCTTGTCCATATGTATAGAAATTATCT
>LVBC01000140.1 GCA_001604265.1 Spirochaetales bacterium Spiro_01 | reverse complement strand
AAATCCCGGTACTGAATGGTGCCAGCATTGCCCTGTCCCAGCTGGTCGCTTCACTTTTGAAGAACCTCATCGTCTCGACGAAGCCGGCCTGCCTGAAGATATCGAAGACTCTCTCCTTCAGCCTCATCTCAAGGTACCAGTTGCCGACGATCTCACCACTCTCTTCCATGGCAGAGAGTGCAAGAAGTGTCTCTCTGAGCCTGGGAGTATCAACATAGCCGATTGCATTCATATCCAACCTCTCCTATGAGGGCAGGATAGTACCATTGCCGAGACATGGAATGTCGTTGAAAGAAAAAAATACAGCCATTCCAGAACGAGGAGGTCCTGGTCGCTGTCGATCATGAATTCGAGCGTCTCCTCGATGACACGCTGCTCAAGCTCCCTGTCCTTCATCATCTTCTTCACAAGGCACTCCCAGATCACAAGGACCTTGTAGCCCTCCCTGAGAAGCTTCGCCCTGTTGGTCTCATCGCGGGAGATGTTGGCAGCGAACTTGGCCATCCAGAACTCTGTATGGGTCTTTGGAGATGTTGCATAGCGGCACCCGCTGTGGCGGTGCCAGAAGCAGCCGTTGATGAAGATCACTGTATTGAAGCGGCGAAAGAGGAGATCGGGATGTCCTGGAAGCTTTCTGACATTCTTCCTGTAGCGGTATCCCTTCTGGAACAGAAGCTTCCTGAAGTAGACCTCGATCCGGGTATCCTTTCCCCGGATCCTGGACATCATGAGACTGCGCTCGATAGTAGTCTCTGGATTCCTACGGTCTCTCGAAGTCCCCATGGACGCCACCTGTCTTCTTCTCGAGCTGGATGCTGGTAATGACGATATCCCTCTGGACTGCCTTGCACATATCATAGACTGTGAGGGCTGCAACAGAGGCGGCAGTGAGAGCCTCCATCTCGACGCCGGTCTTTCCATCGCACTCTACATAGGAGACGATGTCGACCGAGTTCTCCTCCTCATTCAGCACAAGAGTAAGGTCGATGCCGCTTATGAGAATCGGATGGCACATCGGGATTATATCGGGAGTTCTCTTTGCTCCCATTATCCCTGCGACCTGGGCAACAGAGAGAACATCGCCCTTCTTCATCCCGCCATCTCTCACCCTCTCGAAGGTCTCCCGGTTCAGCAGCACCCTGCAGGAGGCCTTTGCACTTCTGTGGGTATTCTCCTTCTCTCCGACGTTGACCATCCTGGCCCTGCCCTGCTCGTTGAAGTGCGTGAAATCTCCCATCCTAGCCTCCTATGGCGTTCATGCTGCGGCCCGCACTGCTCCTCTCCTCGTAGGAGAGTGTGCTGTGCCTTGCCGGCTTTGACATTATAGCATCTTCGATGACGGCCTTCATACCGTCATAGTCCAGCCCCTTGATCAGGAACTCGCTCCTGCTGTGAAGGCATGGCTTTACATATCCATCTGCCGTGATCCTTATCCTGTTGCACTCAGAGCAGAACAGGTCACTTACAGGGCTTATGATCCCAACAGAGCCCAGGGCTGCATCGAGGCGATAGAGTCTTGCGACAGAGCCATCCGGAGCGACCCTTTCAAGCGGAGCAAGCCGCTCGAGTACCACGCTTCCAGGAATGAATGAATCTGGAGAGAAGAAGTCGTCCTGGGTCATTGGCATCAGCTCTATGAAGCGCACATCGACAGGATACCTGAGTGTAAGACCGGCAAGCTTCTCGATCTCATCATCGTTGAAGCCCCCTATCAGTACTGTGTTTATCTTCACTCTCTCGAAGCCTGTCTCCACAGCGCACTCTATACCCTTCAATGCATCCTCGAGATTGCCCACTCGGGATATGGTCCTGTACTTCTCTGCATCGAGAGTATCAAGGCTGATGTTTATGCTTCTGAGCCCTGCGCTTTTGAGCTCTCTGGCAAACGAGGGAAGCAGTGTACCATTTGTGGTCATGGCGACCTTCTCGATGCCAGGCACAGCGGCCACGTTCTCTACAATCGAAAGGATGTTCTTCTTCACAAGAGGCTCCCCTCCTGTGATGCGCACCTTCCTGATTCCCAGTTCGGAGGAGGCCCTGACGGCCATTACCATCTCCTCCTGGGATAGCATTCTCTCATGTGGAAGAGAGCAGACTCCCTCTGCCGGCATACAGTAGCGGCAGCGCAGGTTGCACTTGTCGGTCACGGATAGTCTGAGGTATGTGATCTCTCTGTCAAAACTGTCGGTCATGGACTCTATCCTAGGAAAACACACCTTGCTGTGTCTATCGATATCGAATCTACAGAGCAAAGAGAGCTCTTCCACCAGAGAGAGCGCTTACCTCCGAGAGAGAGAATGAGATTGTTTCCATCGCTCTCACTGAGAACATCCTCTGTACTGACTCTGATAGTGCCGCCTGCTGTGATCGCAGCATCCGTGATCGATATCCTATCTGCCCCTTCTGGGACAGCTTCTGCCTTTTCAAGAGAGATTCCAAGCTCTGGAATGACTATCAGGCCACCATCCTTTCTGAAGGAGAAGATGTTCCTGTGACCAAAGAGCTTTGCGCACCCTTCTGCCATCGGATTGCTGTAGACCTCAGCCGGCCTACCTGCTCGGATTATGCTTCCACTCTCCATCACACAGATTCTCGAGCAGAGGCGGAAGGCCTCGCTTACAGAGTGGGTCACCAATACAGTCTGCTTTCCAAGGCGTGCGATCAGGCGCTTCATATCCACCTGGAGGCTGTCCTTCAGATGGGTATCGAGTGCCGAGAAGGGTTCATCGAGGAGAAGAAGCTCTGGCTGGCCTGCAATTATCCTTGCAAGCGCAGCTCTCTGCGCCTGTCCACCTGACAGCTGATATGGTCTATGCTCCTCGAGTCCCTCCAGCTGCATCAGCTCGACAGCCGCTTCGTATCGTCTCCTTCTCTCAGCTCTGTCCCTTATACTATGTACCCCGGTCATTATGTTCTTCCTGACACTCATCGTCGGAAAGAGTGCATAGCTTTGGAAGAGGTAGCCTACGTGCCTCTCCTGGGGCCTTATGCTGATTCCCTTCCTGCTGTCGAAGAGGACTCTGCCATCCAGCTCTATATAGCCCTCATCAGGAGTCTCTATTCCTGCGATGCACTTCAGGGCAAGGCTCTTGCCACAGCCCGATGCACCAAGCAGGCCTGTGATCATATCCTCGCTTTCGAAGGCCGAGGAGAGTGTGAAGCTGCCAAGCTTCTTTCTGATATCCACGACAAGTCTCATCCTGCACTCCTCCTTCTGTTCCTGCCTTCGAGCAGATTGACAGCAAGCAGGACTACCATCGAGATTGCGAGGTTCATCATCACCCAGATGAAGGCCTCCCTCTCGTTGTTCGTCCTCCACATCTGGTAGACGGTGGTGGATATCGTTGCAGTGCGCCCCGGTGTATAGCCGATCAGCATGCTCGTGGCACCGTACTCACCGAGAGCTCTGGCAAAGGAAAGGACTATACCGGCAACTATTCCCTCTCTGCAGGAGGGGATGCGTACATGCCAGAAGATGTATGCATTCGAAAGTCCCAGAGTCTGTCCTGCCTCGGAAAGGGTCACATCGAAGGCCTCGAAGGCACCTCGGGCTGTTCGGTACATCAGCGGAAAGGCGACTGTGCTCGCTGCCAGTATCCCTCCGTACCAGGTCATGACGAATCTGAAGCCATAGCTGTCAAGAAAACGTCCGATCGGAGTATTCAGTCCAAAAGCAAGCAGAAGAAAGTACCCACAGACTGTCGGAGGCAGGACAAGTGGAAGTGTCAGAACGACATCTACAACACCCTTTGCACTCCTGGGAAGCCTCGCTACATAGTATGCAGAGAAGATTCCGGCAAAAAAGACAATTACAGAGCTGAACAGGGCGATTCTCAGTGAGTTGTACAGCGGGTACCAGTCCATATCAAGAAGACCTCATTCAGCTCGTTTTCTCTCAGAGCGCATAGGCAAAGCCTACGCTCTCGAATACCTTCCTGGCCTCAGCACCCTTGAGATACTCAAGGAAGGCCCTGGCCCTATCGTCATTTCTACCGGCTGTCAGAACAGCTGCCGGATATATCACTCTGCCTCCGGTCATCTCCTTTGTTGCAGTATCCACGACCTCTAGCCCTGCGCTGAAGGCATCGGTTGCGTAGATTATTCCGCAGTCCACAGAGGAGGAGGAGACCTGGGTGGTAACCTCCTTCACATTGCTTGCGTAGGACAGGTTCGACTTTATTGCATTCTCATCGATCCCGTAGTAGGCGAAGATCTTCTGGGTGTACTGTCCAACTGGCACATCGCTGTTTCCGATTGCAAGGAGGACCTTGCCCTCCCTGAGCAGTTCTGCCAGCTCGTCAAAGCTCCTTATGCCCTTCGGGTTTCCCTTTGGGACAGCAAGAGTGGTCCTGTTCTCCAGAAGGTCTACCCTTGTTGCCCTGTCGATGAGGTTCCTATCGGCAAGCGCATTCATCTGCTTCTGGGCCGCAGAGATGAAGAGGTCGCACTCGGCCCCCTGCTCTATCTGGGTCTTCAGGGTTCCCGAGGAGTCGAAGTTGTAGACTATTTCGACATCGGGATTCTCCTTCTCGTACAGCCCCTTTATCGCAGTAAGCGTCTCCGTCATGGAAGCGGCTGCAAATACCACGATCTCACTCTTCTGAGCAGTAGACTGCTGCTCGACAGCAGCCTGTGCAAGAATGCACGAGCATGCGAATAGTGCAATAAGAACAAGTGCAAGTATCCTTCTCATTTCACATTCTCCGATTGTTTTCTACTTATCGAGTTTCTCGCCCCTCATGATTCCAATTGCATGGGGAAGTGCTTCGATGATCACATCGAGGCTCTCGGTGCACGCCTTTGGACTTCCGGGCAGATTTATTATCAGGGTTCTCTTCCTTATGACTGCAACACCGCGCGAAAGCATCGCATGCTTCGTTATCTTCATGCTCTCGGCCCTGATAGCTTCGGCAATTCCAGGAACAAGCCTGTTTGCAACAGATAGGGTTGTCTCCGGGGTGATATCCCTTGGTGCAAGGCCGGTGCCACCTGTAGTGATCACAAGATCCACGCCTCTTTCATCGGCAGCTTCAAGAAGCTCCGCTCTGAGCTTCTTCTCATCGTCATCGATCACATGTGCATACTCTATCTTCCAGCCACGAGCTGATAGATACTCGCAGATTGCAGGCCCACTGGCATCTTTCCTCTCTCCCGAATAGGCCCTGTCGGAGAGTGTTATTACAGCAGCGCTTCTTTCCATCTCAGATTCCCTTTCCAAAGCTGCAGGCAGGAAAGTGGCACTCCCTGCAGTTCAGGCAGAAGCCACCGTGACCCAGGCCTGCAAGGTACTCTCTAGTAACAGGAATGTCTGCCATTATCCTGGGAAGCACCAGATCGAAGGCGGTCCTTCTTGCATGCATTACGCAGCCAGGAAGTCCACAGATGGGTCTACCATCCGGAAGATAGCCCATAAGGAACATCGCACCTGGAAGGATCGGGGTGCCGTATGTGACGATATTGGCACCGACATTCCTGATTGCAAGCGGTGTCCTGTCATCAGGGTCGACGCTCATTCCACCTGTGCAGAAGATCATCTCCACCTCCGGCTTCTCGATCATCCTTCTGATGCAGGCTTCTATGTGCTCGTTTGCATCGTCTGTTATCTCGTGGGCGACCATCTGGCAGCCGTACTCCTCCATCTTCTCGACGATGGTCGGTGTGAAGGTGTCGACGATTCTTCCAGTGAAGACCTCGTTTCCTGTAGTGACTACACCGAACTTCTTCGGATGGAAGGGAAGGACCTTCATCAAGGGCCCTGGGCCAACAGCCTTCCTCGCTTCTTCCATCTTCTCCTTCTTTATCACAAGAGGAATGACTCTCATGCCGCAGAGCTTCTGACCCTTTTCCACCCTTGTTCCGGTCGGGATCGTTGCAATCATCATTTCACCAAGCATATTGAGGGCCCTGAGTCTCTCCACATCCACAAGGAAGATTCCATCAATGTCGGAAACAAGCTCGACCTTGCCCTCCTTGACAGCCGTGACATGCATATTGCCCTCGTCAAGCCTGCCCTGGGATATCTCTCTGAGAACCTCGGCCGCATCGTTTTCGTGCATCATCGTCTCATCGTTTTCCCAGATGTATATGCTGAATTTGCCAAGGTCCTTCAGAAGAGGCACATCCTCCTCTGTGATCAGGTGGCCCTTTCTGAAGGCGGCATCCTTGACTCCACCCTTCACAATCCTCGTTATATCGTGGCAGAGCACCTGCCCTACTGCATCCTCGGTCCTTACCAGCTTCATCTATCTGCCTTTCGTTCCTTTCGTCTTATTTTCAGATGATAAACCGAAGAGGTGACAGATTCAACCGTATATTTTTCAGAAAACAGACTGTTAATCCTCCGACCAAGTACGATATACTGTCGATATGGACAGCGCAGTGAAGGTAATGCTGAGAAACGGGGAGGAGGCTCCCTGCATGGGACCGGGAGTCGAGATGCTCCTGGAGGCCATCGAGAATGATGGCAGTGTCGCCGTTGCCTCGCAGTCACTGGGAATCTCATACTCGAAGTGCTGGAAGATGATAAGAAATGCGGAAGCTGGCTTCAAAAGGAAGCTGGTCGAGCGCTCATCCGGCGGCAGGAATGGGGGCCATGCTCTTCTTACCGAAGATGGAAAGAGAATTCTTTCTGCATTCAAGGCCATGGAAAAGGATATAAAGCAGTACGCAAGAAGGGCACTTGAAAGCTACTTCGACTTTCTAGAAGGTTAGTCTCATCTGATTCCAGACCGCACCACCGTGCGTCGACTCTGTACTTGCACCCTCGTTCTCAAAGCCGAAGGCTGCATAGTAGTGGACAAGTGCATCCTTGCATGTGAGCACCAGTCCCCTCCTGTTCTGCTCCCTTGCCTCCCTTATCATCTCCTTTACAAGAAGACCTGCATAACCCCTTCTTCTGTAATCGGGGTGGGTGCTGACACCGAAGATCATCTGCCAGGCTCCCTCTTCATTGTGCATCTCGGCCCTGTCATACATCTCATCGCGAAGGTCCGCCTCGTCTGTCACAAGGCCATCGATGAAGGAAACAAGCCTTCCATCCACAAAGAGCAGATGGAAGTGAGCACCATAGTATCTGAGTCTAGTCTCGAATTGAGCTCTCGTGGCAGCCTCTGCAGGAGGGAAACAGGCATTCTCAAGCTCTGAGAGGATATCGATGTCATCTGTTGTCGCTTTTCTTATTTCCATGCTCTCTACTCTACATTTTTTTGAGAGAAAAAAGAAACGACCTGCTCTCTTGAACGAGAACAGGTCGCTGTATGCAAAATCTGGACT
>LVBC01000139.1 GCA_001604265.1 Spirochaetales bacterium Spiro_01 | reverse complement strand
ATGGTCGACGGAGTTGTCTACCAGGCACTCGGAGACGGAACTGTAGCAGTTGCTGCAGATAAGGAGGGAATCCCATTCTCGACTGTCACGCATTTCGATGTCGATGACAAAGTTGAAGTCAAGGATATTGCAGATATAAATGCAATGAAGAGCGTACTGGACGAGTACATATCCTCCCACTCTCCCAACTTCTTCTATATGATAAGGATCGAAGGCACATTCGATACCATGCACGTAAGAAGCGAGCTGAAGCAGGAGAGACCGTACAGGCCTCTGGATGTTGCACTTCAGACCGATCAAAGGGAGTTCAAGTACGAGAATATCGAGGGAACTCTTGTAATCCTGTACTGCCCTTCATATATGGGCGGTCTCAATACTCCTGGCTATCACTTCCACTTCATCTCTGCCGACAGGACAAAGGGTGGCCACGTTCTCGACTTCTCTACCAGAAGTGCAGTCTGCAGCTTCGACAAGACCACAGCCTTCGAGATGGACCTTACAGACAGCGAGGATTTCAACAGAATGGCCCTCGAGCAGGAGATGGGGGATGCAATAAGGAAGGTTGAACAGGGAAAGTGATCGAATAGACCATTCCTGAAATAGAAGTGTACTTTCCTTCTAGGGTCATCGCAATCTCTTAGGCCATTATGGCCTAAGAGCCTCTATTTTTTATCAGATGTACCAGACTGGAATAGAGAGAAGATTCTCACCAAGCTGTGATGGCATTGCTACATTGGAGATTATTGCACCTGTTCCTCTCTTGTTTCCAGGAATTCTATCCAGAACGCGGAACGAAGCAGCCTGGTGTTCACTGACCTTTTCGTTCTTCTTTATCTCGATCGGATAATATTTGCCATTCTGCTCGATTATCAGATCGATCGCGTTATCTCCCTCACCTTCCCTGACATCTTTTCCACGGTAGTAGGAGATGAATAATCTGTAGTCCATACCACAGTTCGAGTACGATTTGAGAATCTCCGAAACGACAAAGGTCTCGAATATCTGTCCTGCCATTGCTCCAGCTGAGAGCTGGTCTGGAGTCATCCACCTGGTGAGATATGCGGCAAGGCCAGTATCACGGAAGTACAGTTTCGGGGTCCTGACTGCTCTCTTGAGCAGATTATGTTCAAAAGGTTCAAGCAGGTAGACAATTCCAGATGCCTCAAGTATGGATATCCAGTTTCTAACTGTCTTTGAATCTATGCCGATATCATTCGCTATGCTCGTATTGTTCAGCATCCTGCCGGTCCTGGCAGCACATGCGATCATGAACTTCCTGAAGTCGGAAAGGTTCTGTATTGCCGAGAGTTCCCTGACATCCTTGTAAATGTACGTACTGACGTAGCTTGAATAGAACATATTCCAATCCACATCGTCATTCTGAAGTTCAGGATAACTTCCCCTATGGATCACATCCCATATGCTCTTGTGCGGATTGACAGTTCTGGAATGTCTTCTGATCTGCTCAAGGGAAGGAAGGAATGGTTCATTGAATGTGTCATTGGTGAGTTCACGTAGCGATAGACCTGCCATTTCAATTATCCCTACTCTGCCAGCAAGAGATTCAGAGACATTCTTCATAAGCGAGAGAGGCTGTGAACCGGATAGACAGAAGAGACCCTTCTTATCCGACTTGTCACATTCTATCTTGACAAGAGGAAACAGAACGGGAGCCTTCTGTATCTCATCTATGATAATGGGAGATGGGTTGATATCCATGAACAGGTGAGGACTTTCATTTATCTGATCCAGGAGCATCTCATCATCCAGCTGTACATAGCGAAGATCGGGGAACAGGTGTCTCAGCATAGTAGACTTCCCAGTCTGCCTGGCACCAGTAACAAGAACCACTTTGAATGTTTTTCTGGTCTTTCTGGTCAGCTCTTCTATTGCTCTACTGATATACTCCAACTCTGGTCCTCCTTGGCTAATCTGGAATCAGATTCCGAATTAGCCAAATTGTTATTCGATATTTTCACCCCTCAAGTCAGCGTATCTATCTGCAAGTTACTTGGATTATGCTTTTGTAGAAAATGATACAGTGCACCGACCATTCCAGCTTCATGAAGATATGAGGCAGCTTCTATCCTGATGTGCGAAGTCTTTCCTTCATTGTATTCTGCAAACCTTCTCCTTATCTTCTCCAGAAGGATGCTCTGCGCCATGACGCTGCCGCTCAGGACGACTACAGCTGGGTCGAGGATTGCACACATCAGCCTTATTGCAGCTGCTACATTCACTGCAAGCTCGTCGATTGAAAGCAAGCAGTCCATATCGCCATTTTCTGCCTCCTCGAAGACTCTTCTGCCATTCCAATCGCCGGACAAGCTGCCCTTCCTTCTCCTGACGCTTTCAATGAGTCCTGTAACAGAGCAGAGCCTCTCAAGCGTACTGTCTCCCTTTTCTATGTAGCCGACCTCCATGGCGCTGTAGGAGGAACCATGGAAGACTCTGCTGTCGATGACAAGCCCTCCTCCGAAGCCGGTTCCAAGAGCAAGGCAGAGGACACTCCTTTCTCCCTTTCCAGAGCCTGAGATGCTTTCGGCCAATGCCATTGCATTCACATCGTTCTCGACTTCGCAAGGAAGGGAAGTCTCTCTTTCGATATACTTCCTGATCTCGAAGCCTGTGTAGCCTGGGGCATTCGAGTTGGCATGGACGACCCTTCCCTCCTCTGTATCTATCACTCCCATCGAAGCGATGCAGACGCCACAAAGCTCATGGGACAGCTTCAGCTCATTGACCTTGTCTGCGACCTTTTTCATCCAGTGCTCTGCTCCCCTGATGGCCTCTGTTGCCATCTGGGAAGAGAGGACAATGCTGCCTTTTTCATCTGCAAGGCCATATTTTATATAGGTTCCACCGATATCGAAGAGAGCGTAGGTCTTCACCTTTCGATCTCCTCCACGAACCTTCTTGTTATGTTCTGAGGTCTGGTAATGGCTCCTCCGACTACCACACAGAAGGCTCCGAGCTCAAGGACCCTCCTCGCCTTCGCAGGTGTGTCGATATTTCCTTCGCAGATCACTCTGTGCCCTGCATCCCTGAGTATCCTTCTCAGGATTGCAAAGTCATCAGCATCGATCCTCATATCTCTGCTTTCTGCTGTATAGCCGACCATCGTGGTCCCGATGAAGTCGAAGCCGAGAGAGTCTGCGTGCATTGCCTCCTCGTATGTAGAGCAGTCTGCCATCAGAAGCTGGTCCGGATACTCCTTCCTTATCTCATGATAGAGTCCATCGAGAGTCGTGCTGCCAGGTCTCGGTCTGTCAGTCGCATCGAGTGCGATTATCTCGGGGCGCA
Source organism: Spirochaetales bacterium Spiro_01 (assembly GCA_001604265.1). GTDB lineage: Bacteria > Spirochaetota > Spirochaetia > Sphaerochaetales > Sphaerochaetaceae > Bullifex. The sequence continues at coordinate 390 of LVBC01000139.1, read as the reverse complement.
CGCTCATCAGCTCCCTTACCTCCTTCATGGTGGGAGTTATGTAGACATCGCTGTCCGGATAGACCCTCTTTATGATTCCGATCACAGGAAGGTCGACATTCCTCTTTATCTCTTCGATATCGACTACGGTATTAGCTCTTATTCCACCGGCACCGCCCATTTGGGCAGCGAGTGCCATCCTTCCCATGATGAAGGAAGAAAAGAGCGGTTCATCTGAAAGAGCCTGGCAGGAGACTACAAGTCTTCCCTCAAGGCTTGAAATCACGTCATTCATATGATGATTATGCTATCCTGGAAAAAACGCAGTCAAGCTCAAGGGATGAAAAATGGCCCCGGAAAGCATCCAGGGCCACATAACGGATTATTTGGTGATCACTTTACAAGAACGCG
>LVBC01000138.1 GCA_001604265.1 Spirochaetales bacterium Spiro_01 | reverse complement strand
ACCTCGGGTACGCTTTTATTGCAATACCTTTCAGGCCTTGTATACTGAGGATATTCGAGAAGTTCTCCGGTAAAGCTCTCGTCCTCAAGGCTTTCCGAGGAGATCACTCCATCGATAAGCCTGTATATCGCATCTATTATGACAACAGAACTGTTCTCGCCAGAGGAGATGACATAGTCTCCTATGCTTATCTCGTCATCGACATACTCATCGATTATCCTCTGGTCTATCCCCTCGTAGTGACCGCAGATGAATACGAGATTCTGCTCCTTCGAAAGCTCTAGAGCCATCTTCTGATTGAAAAGCTTTCCCGAAGGAGTTGCATAGATGACCCTCTTCTCTCCTGCTCCGATGGACTCGAGTGCCTTGGAAAGCGGCTCCGGCTTTATCACCATTCCAGCTCCACCACCATAGGGCACATCGTCGCATGTATGGTGCCTGTCGGTCGTGAAATCCCTCCAGTTGATGATACTGTAGGAGATGAGCCCCTTCTCGACTGCCTTCGACATGATCGAGTTTCTGAAGAAGCTTTCCACCATATCGGGAAAGAGTGTCAGGATATCTATGTGCATATCAGTCCAGAAGCTCCTTCATTAGAAGCTCGATGGTGCCCTTCTCGAGATCCGGTCTTCCAACGTAGACGGGAAGGTATGGGATTATCCTCATCTCGCCATCGTTTCTCCTGACATTGAGGAACATCGCCTGGGCGCCATCGGAGACGAATTCGACCTTGCCGACGACACTTTTCTCGCATTCAACCGAAAGACCGAAGAGGTCTGCAACGTAGACTTCGCCCTTCCTGAGCTTCGGTGCGTCCTTTCTGTCTATGTACATCACAGAGCCTGCAAGCAGACGCGCCTTTTCAGGTGTCTCGTAGCCCCTGAAGCGGACAAGAAGAGAGTCTGCAAGGCTCTTCACCGATTCGATCTCTACATCCAGCTCCTTTTTTTCCTTTGTCACCAGGACACAAGAAGAGAGCCTCCTCAGATGTCTGGTCTCTCCTGAAAGGGAGACGAGTCTAAGAAAGCCCTCCACTCCATGGGTTCTTCCAACTGTGGCAGTAGCGAGGAACGCCTTATCCATCAGTCAAGAATCTCCAATACAGCATGCTTGCCGTCCTTGGTTGCAGAAGCAGAAAGAATAGTTCTGATTGCCTTTGCGATACGGCCCTGTTTGCCTATTACCTTGCCTACATCATCACTGGCCACGCGAAGCTCGAGAATGGTGGATTTCTCACCCTCCACTACGTTCACGGAAACCTCTTCTGGTCTGTCGACAAGAGACTTGACTACAAATTCAACCAGTTCCTTTTCCATACACTGACCTCTATAGAAAAAGGATTAGTCCTGTACGGTTCTGGTAAGAGTTACACCCTTCTGGTTGAAAATCTTCTTTACTGTGTCAGAAGGAACTGCACCCTTCCTGATCCACTCTGATGCCTTCTCGGTATCGATGTTGATCTGCTTGTCTGCAGCCTCGATTGGGTTGTAGACACCGATCTCATCGATAGTCTTACCCTTGGTAGCGATTCTACCATCCTGAACAACAACTCTGAAGTATGGTCTTGCCTTTGCACCAAAACGCTTGAGTCTGATTGTAACCATTTTCTAGCTTTACTCCTTATACTACTTGATAGCCCTACCTGCCCATGTACTTGAGCATGTCTGACTGGAATTTCTTGTTTGTAGCAAGCTTCTTCATCATCAGCTTGCTCTTCTCGAACTTCTTGAGAAGGCGATTGACATCGGCAACGGAGGTTCCGGAGCCCTTTGCGATCCTCTTTCTCCTGCTCGGTCCGATTATCCTGTAGTTCGATCTCTCGAACTTCGTCATGGAGCGGATGATGGCCTTCTCGGCCTCCAGCTCCTCCAGGTGCAGATCCTCTTCGGAGATATTTCCCTTCGCGCCGGGAATCATCTCGAGAAGCTTGTCTGCAGATCCCATTTTCTTCATATTCTCCAGCTGGTCAAGATAGTCCTGAAGATCGAAGGTGTTCTTCTGTATCTTCTTGGCCATCCTCTCGGCCTCTTCCTTGTCATAGACCTGCTGTGCCTTCTCTACGAGAGAGACGACATCGCCCATGCCAAGGATCCTGGATGCGATTCTATCCGGATGGAACTCCTCGAGGTCCTCGGGCTTCTCTCCAGTACCTATGAACTTGATCGGCTTGCCGACAACGCTCTTGAGAGAGAGTGCGGCACCACCTCTGGTATCGGAGTCGAACTTCGAGAGGATCACACCCGAGATTCCGACCTTTGTCTCGAACTCCTGTGCAATGGAAACGGCGTTCTGACCGGTCATCGCATCGGCAACGAAGAGTGTCTCGTCCGGCCTGATGGCAGCTGCGACATCCTGGATCTCCTTCATCAGGACCTCATCCAGGTGCATTCTACCTGAAGTATCGACGATGACTGTATCGTAGAGCTCGTGCCTTGCTGTCTTCACGGCCTCTGATGCGACCTTGACTGGATTCTTCTCGCCAGGAATCGTGAATACTCTGACACCGACCTTCTCACCGAGAACGCAGAGCTGCTGGACAGCTGCAGGTCTTACGAGGTCGGCAGCGACCAGGAGCACCTTCCTGCCCTCTTTCGAAAGCTTGTAGGCCAGCTTGCTTGCAGTTGTCGTCTTGCCGGAACCCTGGAGACCCATCATCAGGATGATGGTAGTAGCATCCTTTCCCTTCAGCTTGAGAGCCTGGTTCTCACCATCTCCAAGAAGTGCGACCATTCGGTCGTAGACTATCTTCGTGAACTGCTGGCCAGGATCGACTGCGGCAAGGACCTTCTCGCCAAGTGCCTCTTCGAGAGTACCATTGATAAAGCGCCTTACTACTCTGAGGTTGACATCAGCATCAAGAAGAGACATCCTGATCTCTTCAACTGCATCACGGATATTCTTCTCGGTAATCTTTCCCTTACCGGAGAGATTCTTCATGATAGAGCTAAACTTTGAACTGATACTATCGAACATCTATTATCCTCAGTGCATAATGCAACTTCGTATTTATACTAATTAATAGCAAATCCGTCAATTAGGTGCGCCTTCCTTCATCATCGAAATCGACCTGCTGCTCATCCTCGTTGAGGATAACAGGCTCGCCCTCGACCCTTGCAAGCTTGTAGGTGACCGTCGTCGAGACACCTGCCTCCATCTGGGTCACACCGAGAAGCGACGTGGAGCCGAGAACAGTGTGCTTGTTATGCGTTATTATGATGAACTGGCTCGTCTTTCCGAAATCCTCCAGGACCGAAAGGAAGTATCCGATATTCTTGTCATCGAGTGCCGCATCGATCTCATCGAGGATGCAGAATGGCGATGGCTTTACCATATATGTCGCAAAGAGAAGCGCAACTGCAGTCATGCTCCTTTCACCACCGGATAGAAGTGAAAGCGAGATGAGCTTCTTTCCAGGCGGCTGTGCGAAGATATCGATGCCGCTTGTAAGCACGTTCTCAGGGTCTGCAAGTGTTATCTCGGCCCTTCCTCCATTGAAAAGCCGCTTGAACATCTCCTGGAAGTTGTCGCTGATCTGCTTGTAGGTCGCAAGAAAGAGCTCCTCGCTCTTTCCCTGGATCTCGGTCAGTACCTTCTCGAGATCGGATTTCGCCTTCATGAGGTCATCCAGCTGTCCGACGTAGAAGTCGTAGCGCTCCTTGGCCTCCTTGAAGTCGTCCACTGCCATGTGGTTGATATTGGGTCCCAGTGCCTGAAGCTGCTTTCTGACCTCTGATAGCTCGTTCTCGACAAGCACCTGGTCCGGCAGCTCTCCTTCTGCCCTCTCCCTGAACTCCTGCAGGTTCCTTGAATAGGTGTTGAAGAAGGATGAGAAGAGCTCTGTGATGTGCTCGTCGCAGTTTCCGATGAGCATCTCGTTCTTCTCTATCTCGTTCTTGATGTTGTTGATGCTCTCGAGTACGTTGTTCCTCTCCTGCTCCTTGGCCGTAAGCTCTGCATACCTTCTGCTGATCTCGGCCTGCACCTCGGAAAGCTCGCTACGGATGCTCTCGGCCCTGCTTTTCAGCTCAAGCTTCTCCTGATCGGCCTTTCTGAGCATGTCGTTGCTCTCGCGGATCCTCATGTCTGCGACCTGGGAAGCGCTCTGGGCATCCGAAAGGTCCATCCTCTTCTCTTCGATGGACCTCTCGAGGTTCCTTGTTGTCGTCTCGGCCTGGGAAAGGATTCCTGAGAGGTTTGCGACCTGGATGTTCATCTGCTCGACCGTGCTTCTGAGAGAGTCTATCTCGCTCTGCAGCGAGGCACTGCTCTCGCGGTATGAGAGTATCTTCGCGTGGCTTCTCTCGTTCTCCTTCCTGCACCGCTCCTCTCTGTCGGAGATGCTTCTCTTCTTCGTAAGAAGTCCCTCTGGAGCGAGTAGTGAGTCGATGAAGGGAGGAATTGTACTTCTATAGGCCTCGAACCTGCCTGAAAGCAGGTCGAGATCCTTGACGATAGCCTCGATATCGGCAGAGAACCTGTTCGAGGCATCAGCACCGATGGATGGAAGCGAATCGTAGAACCTCTTTCTCTCATTGAAACGGGCTATCAGGCTCTGGAGAGTGGACCTGAACTGCTTCTCTGCTGCGCTGCGCTTTTGCACAGAGTACTCCTCGCCCATCTTCTCATCGAGCTCCAGGGCCAGGTTCTCGATTACATCCTTGAGCTCGATCGAGAGCGATTCGAGCACCATGTCGTTATCAGAGATGAGAGTCTCCTCTGCTTCGATCTGGGTCTGGAGGTTGGCTATCTGCTTCTGGTCGTCGGCTATTATCTTTTCGGCCCTTCTTGCCTGGTTGTTGAGCTCTGTAAGCTGCTCCCTCTTGTCGGCAAGCTGCTCCCTCATCTCATCGAGCTGCGCAAGGTCCCTGTCTATGTTGCTCTGGATGGAAAGACATCGGGACTCCGACTCCTGCTTTGCAGCAAGGTAGTCGCGGTAGCGGTCCTCGAGCATGTGGATCCTGTCGTTGATGCCGTTCACGGCCTCCTCTGCCCTGTTGAGTGCATAGTTGAGGTTGTGGCTCTTCTCGGAGGTGAGTCTCACATCCTCATTGAAGCGCTCGATCTCCTCCTTGCTGCTTTCAAGTGCACCTGTGACCCTTTCAAGGTCAGCCTTGAGGGAGATGACCCTCTCGCTTCGCATCGTCCTGAGGTCCTGATAGGTCTTCACCTTGAGAATGTGCAGATCCGCATCGAGCGCAAGGACCCTCTTGCTCAGCTCCGAGTACTGCATAGCCTTCTCTGCCTGATTCTTCAGGTTGTCATAGGTCCTCTTCTCGCTCTTGATTATTATCTCGACCTGGGCAATATTCTCCTCGGTCCTCTGTATCTTCTTCTGGGCCTCTGCACACTCCTGATTGAAGCGCGAGATTCCGGCAGCCTCCTCGAAGATGTACCTTCTGTCCTCCGGCTTCGAGGAGAGGATCTGGTCGATCTTTCCCTGCTCGAGGATGGAGTATGCGCTCTTTCCGACACCGGTATCGAAGAAAAGCTCCCTGATGTTCTTCAGAAGGCACCTGTTGCGGTTGATGTAGTATTCGTTCTCACCGGAGCGGAAGACCCTTCTCTTTATCTCTATCTCGGTCATATCGGTGGGAAGTATCCTCTCGCTGTTGTCGATGGTCAGTGCGACCTCTGCGAACTGCAGCGGCTTCCTGTTGTCAGTGCCATTGAAGATGCAGTCCTCCATCTTGCTGGCCCTGAGGGACTTTGTGGAGTGCTCTCCGAGAACCCACTTTATCGAGTCGACGATATTTGACTTTCCGCAACCATTTGGACCGAGCAGGGAGGTGATCCCATCGGCAAAATCGATATGCGTCCTGT
>LVBC01000137.1 GCA_001604265.1 Spirochaetales bacterium Spiro_01 | reverse complement strand
TAAAAACATTTTGTTAAAATATAGACAAACATGTTTCTTTCTGATACTCTACCATCCGTATCATTGTTAATATATTTTTCGGGAGATAATAGATAATATGGCAAAACCTCTTTTCAAAGGTGTATACACAGCACTCATTACACCGTTCACCGAGTATGGCACAGTCGACTATGCTGCGCTCGAGAGACTCGTCAACTTCCAGATCGAAAGCGGCATCGATGGTCTCGTGCCCTGTGGAACCACTGGAGAATCCCCATGCCTTTCACATGAGGAGCATGATAGGGTGATTGCCGAGACAATCCGCTTTGCAAAAGGAAGGGTTCCGGTAATTGCAGGTACCGGATCCAATGCGACAAGTGAAGCAATCCGCTTGAGCCAGCACGCTCAGGATGCTGGTGTCTCAGCCGTCCTCCTCGTCAACCCATATTACAACAAGCCGACACAGCTTGGTCTCTACAAGCACTTCAGGGCTGTTGCCGACTCTGTCACAGTCCCATGTGTACTCTACAACATCAAGGGAAGGACCGGTGTCAACCTCGAGACCGATACGCTTCTCAGACTCATTGACGACTGCCCGAATATCGTTGCAGTGAAGGAAGCAAGTGGCGACCTTTCCCAGATGGGCGATGTCATCAAGAGAAGCAAGGAGGACTTCTGTGTCCTCTCCGGTGACGACAACCTTGCACTCGATCTGGTAAAGCTCGGTGGCGATGGAGTCATCTCTGTTGCATCCAACCTCTTCCCTCGCGAGATGGTAAAGCTCGTCCACTCCGCAATCGAAGGCGATATCTCGACAGCAGAGAAGATCCAGGAGCACTTCAAGGAGTTCTTCAAGACCTGCTTCATCGAGACAAACCCGATTCCTATCAAGACCGCTCTTGCCCACTATGGCCACTGCCAGGAGATATTCCGTCTGCCAATGTGCCCACTTGAGAAGCCGGAGCACAGGACCAGACTCATTGCATCTACAGATGCTATTTTCGACGCAATCAAGAGAGGAGAAATCTAATGGCAAGGATCAATACCAACTTTTCGAAGCTGGCAGCCGGCTATCTTTTTCCAGAGGTCGCCAGAAGGACCAGGGTATGGCAGGAGAAGAATCCAGGCGTGAAGGTAATGCGCCTCGGAATAGGCAATACCACCGAGGCCCTTCCAAAGGAACTTGTTGATGCAATGAAGCACAAGCTCGACCTGCTTTCCGACAGGAGCACATATACCGGCTACGGTGATGAGCAGGGCGATGTTGCACTTCGCCAGGCCCTCAGGGACTTCTATTCCCGCCATTACGGTGTCGAGCTCGAGATGGATGAGTTCTTCGTCTCCGATGGAGGAAAGTCCGACTCTGCAAATATCCAGGATCTCTTTTCCGAGGACAATGTCGTAGCAATCCAGGATCCGGCATATCCAGTCTACGTCGACTCGAATGTCGTAGGTGGAAGGACTGGAGAGCACGATGACTCTACAGACTGCTACAAAGGCTTCGTATACCTCAGGAGCACTGCCGAGAATGGCTTCATTCCAGCACCTCCAGAAGAGAAGGTGGACCTCATCTACCTCTGTTCTCCCAATAATCCGACCGGCGCTGTAGCAACAAAGGCACAGCTCAAGGCCTTCGTCGACTATGCAAGAAAGAACAGGGCAATCATCATCTTCGATGCCGCATACTCTGCCTACATCGAGGATCCTGAGCTTCCAAGGTCCATCTACGAGATCGAGGGCGCAAAGGAGTGCGCAATCGAGATCAACTCCTTCTCGAAGCTTGCCGGCTTCACAGGAGTCCGACTCGGCTGGAGCATCGTTCCCCATGACCTTGTCTGCGAGAACAGTGAGAGAGACGAACTTCATAGAATGTGGAACAGAAGACAGTGCACCTTCTTCAATGGAGCTTCCAACATTGCACAGGCTGGTGGCATCGCAGCTCTTACAGATGAGGGCTACAGGGCCTGTTGCGAACTCGTAGACTACTACAAGGGCAATGCCAGGATCATAAGAGAGGGCATGGAATCACTCGGCTTTACCTGCTATGGAGGAACGGACAGCCCATACATCTGGACAAAGGGACCAAATGGAATCTCCTCCTGGGATTTCTTTGATATGATCCTCGATAGATGCCATGTTGTAGTTACTCCAGGCAGTGGTTTCGGCCCTGCAGGCGAGGGCTATGTCAGGATATCCGCCTATGGCCACAGAGAGGATGTCGAGGCTGCAGTTGCATCCATCAAGGAGAACCTCAAGATATGAGCAAGAAGACACTTCCTGTAAGTCACGAAAGAATGGCAGAGCTTGCATCCAAGCTCCCAACTCCCTTCCACCTCTATGACGAGAAGGCAATACTGGAGAATGCCAGGGCATTCAAGGACCTCTTTTCCTGGGCTCCCGAATTCGTCAACTTCTTTGCTGTGAAGGCATGCCCGAATCCGAATATCATCTCCCGTCTTGCCAGACTCGGATTCGGTGGTGACTGTTCTTCACTTCCAGAACTCTACATGGCAAAGGCCAGCGGAATTCCCGGAGAGAGGATAATGTTCACAAGCAACGACACTCCTGACGAGGAGTTTGCCGAGGCAATGAGAATGGGAGCGATCCTCAATCTCGATGACATTTCACATATCGAATCTGTGAAGAGGGCCTGTGGAAAGCTTCCAAAGACCATCTGCTTCAGATACAACCCAGGTCCGGACAGAACCGGAAATGCAATAATCGGCAACCCTGTCGAGGCAAAGTACGGTGTCACGAAGGACCAGCTCCTTGACTGCTACCGCATTGCAAGGGCAGAGGGTGTGGAGCACTTCGGTCTTCATACCATGGTCGCCTCCAACGAGCTCGAAGGAGATTACATCGTCGAGACTGCAAGGCAGCTCTTTACACTTGTTGTAAAGATCCACAACGAGCTTGGAATCGATATCGAGTTCATCGATCTTGGCGGCGGCATCGGAATCCCATACCGCCCAGAGCAGGAAAGGATGGACCTCGCCTACGTCTCGGAGAATATCCACAGACTCTATGACGAGATGATCGTTCCTCTCGGACTCAGGCTGAAAATAACCTTCGAGTGTGGAAGAATGATCACAGGCCCATATGGATATCTCGTATCCCGTGTCCGACACGTTACCCACAAGTACAAGGACTACGTAGGTCTGGATTCCTGCATGTCCGATCTCATGAGACCTGCACTCTATGGTGCATACCACCACATCACTGTCGTCGGAAAGGAGGACAGACCTCATGACCACAAGTACGATGTCACTGGCTCTCTCTGCGAGAACAACGACAAGTTCGCAATCGACAGGATGCTTCCAGAGATAGAGGAGGGGGACATCCTCGTGATCCATGATACAGGTGCACATGGCTATGCAATGGGCTTCAACTACAATGCGAAGCTCAAGCACGCAGAGTACCTTCTCAAAAAGAATGGCGATGTCGCAATGATCAGAAGGGCAGAGACCTATGATGACTATGTCGCTACTCTGAGATTCGATGGTGCCGAGGTGAAGATTTGAAGAAGTATTCGTTCCCAGTGAGAGTCTACTTCTCCGATACCGATGCCGAAGGGATAGTCTACTTCGGCAGGTATCTCGATTTCGCAGAGCATGCAAGGACCGAGATGCTGAGAGAGATATTCGGCGGTCAGGGCGAGATGATGCAGAGAAGTGGAATCTGCTTCGTCATCAAGAGCGTCAAGGCAGAGTACAACAGACCTGCATACCTCGATGATCTGCTTACGGTAGAGACGACACTTCTCGAGATGAAGCGCTTCAGCTGCACATTCTCACAGGATATACTGCGAGGTGAGGAACTGCTTGTGCACACCGAAATCCGCGTCGCCTGCATCGACCTTGAGAAGAAGGTTCCTGCTCTCATTCCTGAAAAGGTGCTGCAGGCCCTTTCTGAGGAGCAGTAGAAAGAAAGGACAGGTTTTCTCCTGTCCCTACTGAATGATTGAAAACTGAATATGTGGGTCTGGATTCGTCCGGACCCATTCTTTTACATAAGAGTATCCTGGAAATCCGGATTCTCTCCCTTCTTCGCCTTTTCAAGCATTTCCAGGAAGCTCTCGACAGGGAAGGATTCATCCCTGTCCCCAAGCTGGCCGAGCAGCTTCTTTGCCTTCGATATCTCCCTTGCCTGCGTAGGAGTTCCCTTTGCGACAAAGGCCCTGTATATCGTCAATATGAGCACAGCAAGCTGGTCATCCCACTCTTCACAGAGCTTCCTGTGCCTGTTCAGCACCTTCATGGCAGCCTTCTGATTCTCCTGATTCAGCAGCAGGACCACATAGTTGAAGACCGAGTTGAGTACCAGATAGTCGCCAGGCTCGTACCTGTCGAGCAGAAGCTCGTAGGTTATCTTCAGTGTAAGTCTTGCCTCTTCGTCTCTTCCACTCTGCTGGAGACAGTCTGCAAGCAGATAGTTCAGCTCGAGGATGATATCCTCATTGCTGTCATCTGATGGGGATTGGGATAGAGTGTGCGTGATTGGAATGATGGCCTTCTCTCCCTCTCCCTTCGCATACAGTGCGGCTGCATAGTCGAATGTGAGGTCATAGAGTATCTGCCCATAGTAGGCGAGATATATATTCTTCGAAATGCCGAGCCAGGCACTTTCGAGGTGTGAAAAGCTTTCATTCTCCTTTCCTTCCTGTGCAAGTGCAACAGCATAGTCGTATTCGGCTTCGAGTGTACAATAGTGCTCCGGTCCAAGTGAATTGAACAGGGCAGTATACGCTTCCTTTCTGTTCTTCAGATCCTCCATCCTGATGGCCTGGACCTGTGCTTCTGTATCTGTCATGTGGCAAGTATAGCATGAAACCCTGATATAGTCAGAAGTATCTAATGACTCATTTTCTTCCTGTTTTTCATCACTGTGATACAGAATTTCCATTTTGGATGTAGCTGATAGAGTAGGTGGTGTACAATTGACGCAGAGTGCGGTCACTTGCACGGCCGAACGGGGGATAAATGAAAATCGTCACTATGCAGGAAATTGCAGAGGAGTGTGGCAAATCTGTCACTACAGTCTCGAATGTTCTCAACAGCAAGGGAAAGTTCTCGGCTGAAACAAGGAGGGCTGTCCTTGAATCGGCACACAGACTCGGGTACGTCACCGACTTCTCGGCCTACGAGGAGAAGGTCCTGGCGATAGCTCTGGGAAAGGGAATAGATGGCGATGTGGGCAAGAGAGTGATTAGGGAGATATCTTCGATCGCAGTGTCCAAGGGAGTTGTGCCACAGCTGTTGAGCTCGGATGAGAAGTATCCGTACCTGCTGGTGGTGGGCTCGATAGATGAAAGGACGAGGGATGACTACAGCAGGAGAACGGAACGAGTCGCCGTCATATCGGACACTGGCGATATCCCAATGGGGATACAGACGACAGAAAGGTCGCTGATAGAGACGCTTCGTACCCTCAGAATCCAGAATCCGCTGATACTATACGACGAGGTGAGGACCATGGCAGACTTCTCTCTTCTTTCCGGATTCGACTCCTTCTGCACGAAGGGCCTGAAGGGCGAGAGGCTTCTGGAGGCGATAGAGGAGTTCGGCTCAAGGCCGCTTGTAATACTCTGTCCCCACAGACCGGAGGAGATCTTCTGCGCGATCCAGAAGAGGGATGTCCAGGGGCTGACCATACTCGTAGAGTATCTTCTGGACGTGTCGATCCAGGACTTTGGAACGCGCTATCTCAGATTCGACATATACTCCAGAGAGCTGCTGGAAGCTGTAATTGCACAGCTTACAGGAGATGTCTGCGATCTCGAGACCTGCAGAGGAAGGTCCTCAGTGACGCTGGTAGGCGGAATCTGATTGACTTCGAACGGCATTAGGTGTTAAGGTCGAATCTGTATTCGGGATATAGCGCAGGGGTTTAGCGTATCAGTCTGGGGGACTGGGGGTCGCCGGTTCAAATCCGGCTATCCCGATTTTATTTGTCCGAAGCTGTCAACAACTTTCTGCTAGGACAAACAGAAAACAAGCTTAGATCCGTTTTCGGTAATTGATTTTGGACAATAGATACCCAACCCATACGAATTGGGTTGAATTTTGGAATGTAAGGATTTAACATTAGCTCAAGTTTGGGAGACTAAAGCTAATGCGGCCATCACACCAGTTGCTTGTACATGCTGGTATCGATGGCCCTTAGTTTCAGATAGGAGAGCTTCTTTTCGAGATAGGAGAAATCGTCGAAACCGTTGTATAGCTCACCCTTCTTCAGAAGGGTCCATCCGATGGATGAGAGGCTGTTGGCAATTGCAACCGCAGCACGCTGACCCTTCTTGCCCCTTGCAGACATCTCGCACCACTTGTCGGTCAATGGATTGCAGGAAGCTATCTTTTTGACGGACCATGCGGCCTGTACGATGTTCCTTCTGACCGGCATGCATCCGAAATGGTTCACACCATATATGTGCTCCATTATGCCGGACTGGTCTATCCTTGGGACGAGACCTATGTAGTTGCGGATCTGAGAGGGAGACGAGAACCTTTCGCCATCTCCGATATAGGCAACGCATGCAGCAGCAGTGAGCAGACCGACTCCTGGAAGGGACAGCCAGGCAAGGGCTTCCTTGGGATGGTCCAGCAGCAGCTTCCTGCACAGTTCCTCATACTCGTTGCATGCGCTCTCGCAGCTGTCCAGGAGCATTGCGACAATCATGGCATCGGTATGGGCTGCATTGTTCCCGGCAAGACAGTAGTCCACAAGCTCATAGCGCCTCGTGGAGAACTTCAGGTCGCTCTTCTTCAGATAGGTCACTCCGTTGTGGTTGAAGATGGCATGCAGCTTGTTGATGAGCTTGGTCCTCTCCTGTTTCATGAATATCTGCGACGAGACGATTGAGCGCATCGCATCCTCGTCCTCGCTGGGGATTGGAATGAGGCACCATGCCTCAGGCTGCGTATCCCTGAGATATTTGGCAATGCGTATGGCATCGTTGCGGTCCGTCTTGTTCATGGACTCATAGATGATGTGCAGCTTGCAGGGATTGAGCATGAATACCCTTGCCTTGGAATTGGACAGGATGAACCTTGCCATATGGGCAGAGGAGGATCCTCCTTCCAGGACTACATAGTCATGCTCGTCAAGACGGGAGCAGAGCTTCATCCACCCATCGTCCGACATCCTGCCATCGAATACTGGTGGCTTCGGCCTTGGATCCACGAGATCGAGAATGCATCCCGTGAATGTGCGCTTCGACAGATCGAGACCGAATATCCTCCGTGCCTCGATCTTCTCTGGTCTTTCAATTTTCATATTGAAGACCTCCTTGAAATGGATTCGGCTACAGAAGACTCTATCCCAGGAAGTAGCTCGACGAGCCCTTCATTTTTATTATCAGAGTGGGGGCCCTCCCGAAGGAGAGCCGACCTCTAAAGTAGGTATTCGATGACCGGTTATTGTATTTTTTTTGTTGAGGTACCTGATGTCCTCTCTCAATGGGGA
>LVBC01000136.1 GCA_001604265.1 Spirochaetales bacterium Spiro_01 | reverse complement strand
TTAAATATGTAGAAAGATTGAAGATTTGATTTATTTTTTTAAATATCAGTTGACATAAGTAAGTTTATGACATAAGTTATGAGTGTAGATAATCATAGTTCAACAATCTTTCAAGGAGTTGTCGCTAAATGAAGAAGCTTGCAATAACAGTTATCATGATGGTAATGCTTGCAATGGCTGCATTCTCTTCAAACGACAGCAAGTCTATCCTTATCTACTTTGATGTTGCTGATACAGTCAACACTGGTTGGACCCATACATCAGCTCACACCACAACAGATGATGTCGATACCGACGACAACTATATCGCATCTGGAAATGCCAGGGTCATCTCGACCGATGCAGTTACCTTCTACGCAAATGCTGTTACTACAGCCAGGAACGTCACTGTAAGTGTCACTGCAACCCAGCTGGTAAATACAAGCGATGACAACAACGATGTCATAAAGATGCTGATCAACGATGTCGAGGTCGATGGAACCGACAGGGTCTACGCAACAGCAACCGACAACAGACTTTCCAAGAGAGTCATCAGCGTTCCAGTAACAATCGATGTCGATGATATCTCCTACGCAGGTGCCTTCGAGGGAGTTTACCAGTCGGTACTGACAATGACCGTTTCCGGTGAGTGATACAGTGAACGAAAGCGACAGGCTTTTTACATATAATCCTCCTTTTTTTGCCGCTCTTCAGAAATGAAGAGCCTTTTTATCTTTCTGCTGTATGGATTCATACTGATAGTTAGTTGTATATTACTCGCACAAGGTTTCTAACAATGCAGATCAACAATTACATTTCGATTCTGAAGAGGGAGTTCAAGGGATACAACCTCTCTTCCTTCGGCAAGGACTGCCTTGCTGGCATCACATGCACGGCAGTAGCATTGCCCCTGGCCCTGGCCTTCGGTGTATCGGCAGGAGCCGATGCTGCAAGCGGGCTTATCTGTGCAATCCTGGCAGGTATCATAATTGGAGGCCTTTCTGGTGCCTCCTATCAGATCTCGGGCCCGACAGGCGCAATGGCCGCAATACTCATCTCCCTTTCAGTCACATACGGCCTTCAGGGAGTATATGCTGCAGGCTTTCTCTCTGGTGTGATACTTCTGCTGTTTGCCTTCTTCAAGGCAGGAAGGCTTGTCTACTTCATTCCAAAGCCTGTAATTACCGGCTTTACCAGTGGTATTGCAGTGACAATTGCCCTCGGTCAGATAGACAATGCATTTGGAACCCATAGTGCAGGAACAAGTGCAATAGGCAAGCTCCTGAGCTATGCGGAGGTCGGATTCCAGCCCGTCCTGATGGCTGTGGTCTTCACCTTGATTGCCATGTTGATAATGATTCTCTGGCCAAAGAGGTTCAATGCAGTATTCCCGGGCTCTCTTCTTGCTATAATCGTTGCTCTTGCAATTCAGATGGTCTTCAGGTTCGAGGTCGCAACGGTAGGAGCAATTCCCAGAACACTGCTTCCCGAGGTAAGGCTCCAGTTCAGCTCCCTGAATCCAGCATATCTATCGAAGTTCATATCCCCGGCCATCTCTATTGCGCTGCTTGGAACCATCGAGTCTCTGCTCTGCGGTGCCTCGGGCGGAAAGATGAAGGGAGAGAAGATAGATGCGACCCAGGAGCTGTATGCCCAGGGAATCGGCAATGCAGTCATTCCATTCTTCGGTGGAATCCCGGCAACTGCAGCAATTGCAAGAACAAGCGTTGCGATCAAGAGCGGTGGAGTCACGAGAATGACCTCCATAATCCACTCGATTGGACTTCTTCTTTCGATGTTCCTGCTCGGACCCTTCATGGCCCAGATACCACTTGCTGCCCTCGCAGGTGTTCTCTTCGTCACCTCGTGGAGAATGAATGAGTGGAGCGCAATAAGGAATATGTTCTCCGGCAGGCTCAAGACCAGTATTGCCCAGTTCCTCATAACGATGATCGCAACAGTCGTCTTCGACCTCACAGTGGCAATCCTCATTGGTGTAGGGCTTTCCATGATCCTCTTCGTCCTGCGTGCCCGCAGCGAGATGAGAATCCAGGTAGAGGATCCAGAGTTCGATGAGATCACAAGAGTCGTCTATATCGATGGATCACTCTTCTTTGCAACCCAGGAGAGGATAACAGCTACAGTCAACGAGCTGAAGGGGCAGGGCGTGAAGAGGATCATATTCTCTCTGCGCGGTGTTCCAACGATCGACCACAGCGAGATCGAAGAGCTCGAGGGAGTCTTCTCGGATTGCAGGAAGGATGGTATCGAATACTACATCTGCGGCCTTCAGGATGAGGTTGCGCACATGTTCGCTCGACTGGGTGTGGACAAGCACTTCGAAGGAAGGACCTACACATCCGTAGTCTCAGCACTTGATGATCTGAAGACAAAGTAGGGCATATCCTGATAGAACAGCAATGGAGGTCTTTTGGCCTCCATTTTCCTTCTACAGGCAATCAAAATCTCTTCTGAGCTGCTCGTATCGCTTCCTTATGACCTCTATCAGCTGCAGCTTCTCTCTATGATGGAGGAATGCTGAATTCATCGCATTGAGCGTTATCCTCTCAAGGTCGTCGATGCCGAGGCCATACTCTTCACAGGCAATTGCCATCTCCTCGGTAAGGTCCGTTCCGCTCATGAGTCGGTTGTCGGAACAGAGGCATGCACAGAAGCCATTGTGGTAGAAGAGGGGGAAGGGGTGTTTCTCGTAGGACTCTACAGCACCGGTCCCGACATTCGATGTGAGGCACATCTCCATCGGGACTCCTCTGTCCAGGAGATACTGCGAAAGGGAACCAAGCTTCTCTATCCTCATTCCTTCTACCTTCATGTCCTCTATAAGCCTGACACCGTGGCCTATCCTGTGCGCACCGCAGAGCTGGATTGCCTGGTGGATGGATTCTGGGCCGGCTGCTTCGCCTGCATGGATTGTTATATACCCATTGTTCGCTCTCATGTAATCGAAGGCGGCCTTGTGATTCTTTGCAGGAAAGCCAGCTTCTCCTCCTGCAAGGTCCAGACCGACAACACCTCTATCCCTATAGCAGATGGCAAGAGATGCAATCCTCATCGTTCTTTCAGGGCTTTCATTTCTCATCGCACAGAGGAGAAGACCGTAGCTCATGCCGAAATCCCTCTTTCCTCTCTCAAGGCCCAGAAGAACGGCCTCGACAATCTCTTCCAGCGAGAGTCCACGTTCTGTATGGAGGGATGGAGCGAATCGGATTTCAGCGTAGACGACATTCTCTTTCGAAAGATCCTCGACTGCCTCGTAGGTTATCCTCTCAAGGTCCTCCCTTCTCTGCATGACTGCAGTTGTGACTGCAAAGGTCTCGAGGTAGAGAACAAGACTCTTCTGTCTGCAGCCACGGATGAAGAAATCCTTGAGCTTCTCGGGATCCCTGCTCGGCAGGTCGATACTCTCCCTCTTTGCGATATCCAGGATCGTTTCTATTCTCACTCCGCCATCCAGATGGTCGTGAAGCTCCACCTTTGGGACTCTCTTGATCAGTTCTCTTGCCAGCATGAGAAAATTATACATTCTTTGTCATCCTCGTGAGAAAAAAACGGAAAGTGGAAACGTTAT
>LVBC01000135.1 GCA_001604265.1 Spirochaetales bacterium Spiro_01 | reverse complement strand
AGCAATTGAGGCACTCGGATGAAAACTGGAAGAGGCGGCCCCAAAGACAGTGATAGGCCTCCGAAGAGGCCTACCATCCTTTAGGATATGACTTCAGACTGTCTCGTCGTACATGCTCGGCTTTGCAACGCCATCATCCACGAGCACATTGCCTCGGGAGATGACGTATCTGAGCCTGTCGCCGGCGAGTATATCGATATCTGCATCCATGCCGACTTCAGTCCTTCCCTTGGAGGTGAAGCTCATGGCACGGGCAGGATTCTCAGTGACGAGCTTGTATGCAAGCGACCTGTCGACACCCTTTCCTATGATTGCATTGACAGTGTTGGGAAGCTCCCTGATCGAGCCTGCTCCCATGCCGATAAGCTCCCTCTTCTCATTCCACTTCGGGAATGAGCCGTTGGAGTCCGTTGAGAGTGTCACGTCATCCGGATATCTGTCGATGAAGCTGATCGCCTGGTCGACAGCAGCTGCGTGGCAGGTGATGTCCACATGGCCACCTATCTCAAGCCATCTGGCTGCCATATCCATCTGGTTGCCCATGTGGGTCGGATAGAGGTGCTTAAGAGGAATCGGAGTCGTCTCTGCGATCTCGAAGAGCTGCGAGATGCCCAACTTGTCCACTCCAACGTGGAAATGGACGATGCCGCACTTTCTGCTCATCAGGGCTGCGATCCTCGCCTCGGAGGCCATCCTTATAAGCTCCTGTGTCGTTGGGAAGGAGCACCTGTGGTCTGCAATCGCGACCTTGACACCTATGATCTCGTTGACGAAGACGATATCATCGCCGATGCTGCCTGTCAGCGTCTTTGTCGGGACCTCATAGCTTCCAGTAAGGCAGTAGCCAGAAAGTCCCCACTCCTTGAAGCCCTGTATCTTTGCGACCAGGTCCCTGACAGTCCTTGTGGTTCCATCGGTACCAAGAAGTCCAACGATGGTCGTGACACCGGCCTCTGCAATCTTCTTCTCTGTCAGGGCCGGAACTCGGGATATCATTCCGGACTCGCCACCGCCACCGATCGCGTGCACGTGACCATCGATGAACCCAGGATGTGCAATCTCGCCCTCGGCATCGATGACCCTGAGACCCGGAAGGGATATATCGATCTTCTTCTCGATGGAAAGTATCTTCTCTCCACCTATCAGTATGTCCCTGACTCCGATATGCTCCGGAGCGTAGATATCTGCGTTCTTGATAAGAATCATATCCATTCTCCTACTTTGCACTGTAGCCGTTCAGAATCTCTGAAAGGCGGAGCATATCCTCATCGCTCCACCTCTGGTCGAGCTGGACTGAAAGGACGTGCGTATTGATATATCCTGCGCCTGGATACCTGGAGATATCGTCCACCATTGGTGGCTGTGGCCAGAAGGCTGTGTACTTCACATGCATCTCGTCAAGATATCTCTTCATATCCTCCCTGTCGCTGCAGTAGATGGTATAATGGCTCGGGATATCATTCTTGCCGAGCTTCGTGAAGACCGGCCTCCAGCCACTGTTCGGCTTTACTGTGCTGGAAATTATCTCGAAGTGGCGGCACCTCTTCTCCCTCATGCTCTCGAAGTCGAAGTGCTTTGCGATCTCGATGGACCTCTCGTCAGAAGAGTAGGCATCGAATATCTGTCTCAGCCTGAGCTCTGTATTCCAGAAGACCTCGGAGGCCTGGGCATTCTTCTCATCGCTTCCCTCTTCGATCGCCTCCTCTCTGAGTGCCATCGAAGCATAGCGACCCCTGAGGTGCTCCTCCTCTGCTGGAAGCATCCTGACGTTGAAGGAGCCGCACAGCTTCCTGGCAACGCCTCCACATGCGATTCCCATCCACTTTCTGAGAGAACCGGCTGCGTAGTCGGAGAGCTCGTCATAGTAGAGTGGAGAGTGGGTGGTATCGAAGAGTATCTTCACACCATGCTCTCTGCACTTCTCCATGAACGAGTGATCATAGGTCAGAAAGCCGAACCAGCCACAGACGTTGATGACTGTGACACCTTCCAGGTCCTCCTCCCTGAAGAGAGGAACCATGCCATCTGGATCGACATCGTAGAAGCGAAGCCTGTAGCCGGCCTTCACATAGCAGCTGAGAACAGTCTCGCAGGTGTACGCAGGAACGTAGGCGATGCTTCCCTCCGGAGCATCGATATCCTTGAGGCAGGTGTAGATTGCACACCTTCCGCTCATGGCATAGATGATTCCCTCTTCCCTGTAGTTGTCGCCCTTTCCAGGCCTCTCTAGGGGGAACATTCCACCAATGGTCTTTGTCATCAGAAACCTCCGATAATATCCTTGTCCATTCTCCTGATTATCTCACAGGCGAGCCTGATTCCATTCTGGTAGTCGCTCCAGGAGGAGATTCCATAGTGTGTATGGGCATACCTTACAGGGATGCCGGAGACGATGCATGGAACTCCCATTGCCCCGAGATGGATCGGTGCGCCATCTGTTGAGCCACCGGTCCTTACGGCAGTCTGGCATGGGATTCCCAGCTCCTTTGCCACATCGAGTGCGAATCTCTGGAAGCGCGGATTCGTGATCATCCTGGCATCGATATGCCTGAGCATCGGGCCCCTCTTGATCTGGGTCTGTCTCTGGTATGCTGGAACGACAGTGTCGTCTGCAGGACAGCCTTCGAAGCAGATTGCGATATCGGGCTGGACGCGCTGGACTGTGATGGTGGCACCTCTGGTACCTACCTCCTCCTGGGCTGCAAAGGCGCCAACGAGGTTCACAGCAAGCTTCTCGTCCTTCAGCTCCCTGAAGGTCTCTATGATGCTTGCACAGCCCATTCTGTTGTCGAAGGCCTTTCCAACAAGAAGATCGTGCTTTTCATCGTAGGTACAGGTGACCTCAGGAACGACAGGTGCTGCAATGTCTATGCAGAAGTCATTCTCGATCTCCTCTGCCGAGGAGGCACCTACATCGATGACAAGGTGGGCAATCTCAAGAGGTGCCTTCCTTTCGGCCTCGCTCATGAAGTGTGGCGGTTTCGAGGCAACGACTCCTGGGATGTACTCTCCAAAGCGGTTTCTGACCCTCACCTGGTGGGCTGGTATGTTGGTCACTACCCAGCCGCCCAGAGTCATGAACTCCAGCTGGCCATCTGGCCTGATTGCCTTTACCATGAAGCCGACCTCGTCGGTGTGGGCATCCAGCATCAGGACAGGCTTTCCCGGCTCGTTGTCCTCTCTCTCGAGATAGAGATTCCTCAGAGAGTCCTCCGAGAATCTGCCGAGGCCCTTCGCCTCATCTCTTACAACTTCCAATACCTCATCTTCGAAGCCAGAGACGCCATTTGCGTCGCTGATCCTCTTGATAAGCTCTACGCTTGATTTCTTGTCCATATCTTCCTCTTGGAAAGGGAAAAGGGCCAAAGCTGGCCCTTTTCACCGTTTGCTTTAATGTTACTTTGTAACCTGAACCTTCTGGAGCTTGTGGTATCCGATTGGGTCGAGGATGAAGCCCTTGACCTTGTTGGTGGTACCGACTCTCATGGTATCATAGAGAACTGTAACGTTGTTGGACATCTCCTTGAGAACTTCAGCGAGCTCCTTGTAGGTCTCGAGTCTGACTTTCTCATCGGTTGTCTGTCTGCCCTTCTCTACGAGTGCATCGACCTGAGGATCGTGTGTGAAGGATCTGTTGCCTGCAGGACCCTGCTGTGAGGAGTGCTCGAGTGAGTAGAAGGTGTAGTCACCATCCTTGGTGGAGGTGAACCAGCCGAAGTATGCCATGTCGTGCTCACCGGCAGAAGACCTCTGGATGAATGCACCGAACTCGAGGATCTCGACCTTGCAATCGATACCTACATCCTTGAGCATTGCCTGGACTGCCTGGCACATCTCGACTCTCTGCTGGTTGTTGTTTACCCAGAGAGTGCAGGAGAAGCCGTTTGGATATCCAGCTTCTGCAAGCAGTGCCTTTGCCTTCTCAGGATTGTACTCGTATGCGCCGACATTGTAGTAGCCGAAGACTGCTGGAGCGATGATGTTGTCAGCTGCCTGACCTGCACCGTTGTTTACAGTCTCGATGAGGAGGTCTCTGTCGATAGCGTAGTTGATGGCCTGTCTGACCCTGACATCATCGAATGGCTTCTTGTTCATGTTGAGAGAGATGTAGAAGCAGGTGAGTGATGGCTGCTCGAGAGCGATGAGGTTCTTGTCGTCCCTGATGATCTTCATATCGTTTGTAGTCATATCGTAGGCGATATCGATCTCACCGGTCTGGAGTGCGATGGTTCTCTGTGAAGCTTCAGGAATGACTTTCATCTTGACGTTCTTGGTAAGTGGAGCACCCTGATAGTAGTCGTCGAAGGCCTCCAGTACGACAGAGTCGTTCTGGGTCCAGGAGACGAACTTATATGGACCGGTACCAACTGGAGCAGTCTTGAGGATGTCCGGATTTGCAGAAACGTAGTCCTTTGGAACGATTGCTGCATAAGGAACTGCGAGGTTTCTGAGACATGGAGCATATGGAGCATCGAGAGTTACGAATACTGTGTAGTCGTCTTCGATCTTGACTGTATCGATGAAGTCTACGAGGTATGCAACTGCAGGAGTAGCGATAGCTCTGTCGAGGGAGAACTTTACATCATCTGCTGTGAGGTCCTCACCATTGTGGAACTTGAGACCCTTCCTGATGTGGAATCTGTACTCGGTCGGGGAGACAACTTCCCAGGATTCTGCAATCTGAGGGATGATTGTACCAGTGTCGAGATCGATATCGACGAGAGTATCGTAGATATGGTTGGTAACGACAACTGCAGCAGATTCCTTGCCGATATGTGGGTCAAGGGATGTTACATCGGAACCGGTTCCGAAAACGATTGTGTCCTTGTAGACTGGTGCACCTGAAGCAGTTGCGGACTCTGACGAGCCACCTGCGAAGAGTGCAGCAGAAAGAACAACCAGAACGACCAGAACTGTTAATGTTCTCTTCATATGTTTCTCCTCCTAGCCTTCATTGAAAGGCGATGGTTTTTCAAACAAGATTGCAGGCAACTGTGTGTCCCGGAGCGACTTCCTTCACTGGAATATCGCCCTGGCGACATGCATCGGTTGCATATGGGCATCTCTTTGCGAATCGGCAGCCCGGCTTCGGATCGATAGGGCTTGTGAGCTCACCCTCGAGGATGATCCTCTGGACCTGATAGTCCGGATCCGGGACTGGGATGGCAGAGAGCAGTGCCTTCGTATATGGGTGACATGGATTGATGAAGAGCTCCTTTGCAGGGGCCTTCTCTACTATCTTTCCAAGGTACATTACTACTATATCATCCGAAAGGTGCTTCACGACAGAGAGGTCGTGCGTGATGAAAAGGTATGTGAAGCCGAACTTCTCCTGCAGATCCTGCATCAGATTCAGTACCTGTGCCCTGATGGATACATCGAGGGCCGATACCGGCTCGTCACATACGATGAACTTCGGATTCAATGCAAGGACACGGCC
>LVBC01000134.1 GCA_001604265.1 Spirochaetales bacterium Spiro_01 | reverse complement strand
GGTTATCGATACAAATTGGTTGATTTATCACGGAATCGGAAGGATACTTATAGTGCATGTCTGCTGATATTATCAGTAGGATGATTAATGGAGCTGGACTATGGATAGACGAGAAAGACTGTACTCTGTAATAAGTGGTGAGAAGCCTGACAGGATTCTCACAGGTTTCTGGCATCACTTTTCCTCATCGGACAAGTTCGGTGATGCATCGGTGAGAGCCCACATCGAATACTGCAAGGCAGTGGATCCGGACATGCTCAAGATAATGAATGAGCACATGTTCTATATTCCCGAGAGTGTAAATAGGCCAGAGGACTGGACAAGGATTTCAAAGCTTCCATTCGAGAAGACCTCGTACCCTGGCTATATAGAGGAGTTCAAGGCGATAAAGAGGGAGATTCCAAAGGACCTTCCTCTGCTTGCGACGATCCACGGAGTACTTGTATCTGCATACCATGCAACTGGAATTCCGGGAAGGTTTGCAGAGCTTGATAACATGGTATCAAGGCACGTAAGGGAGAATCCTGAAGCAGTCGGCAAGGGCCTCAGGGTCGTTGCAGAGACTCTCATCGAGCTTGTCGAGGAGCTGAAGAAGATCGGCTGTGATGGAATCTACTACTGTGCACTTGGAGACGAGGAGGACAGGTTCACGGACGAGCTCTATAATACCTACATAAAGCCATACGACAGGATGGTGCTGGATGCCATCAGAAGCGAGGGCATGATAAGTGCGCTTCATATCTGCAAGGCGAAGATAGTACTGCCAAGATATGCGGATGTGGATACCGACATCGTCAACTGGGCAGTCCATGATTGCCGCTACAAGCTTTCCGATGGAAGAAGGATCCTTCCGGGAAAGACGCTGCTCGGAGGCTTCGATGACAGGAGCGGTGTGCTTGTCGATGGAAGCAGAGAGGAGATAGAGAAGAAGGCGATCAGCATCATAGAGGAGGCAGGGCGCGAGAATCTGATAGTCGGTGCAGACTGCACACTTCCTGACAACGTCGACCTGTGGAGGATAAAGGCCGCACAGGATATCGTCCACTCGCTGTGATTGGAAGAAGAAGGTAGATGAGCATGAATAGAGAAGAACTGGAGAAGTACTATGACATTCTTGATTATGAGCTGATTCCTGCCTATGGGTGCACTGAGCCCAGTGCTCTGGCATATGCAGCTGCCTATGCAGCCTCCGTCCTCGGCCTGAGGCCGACCCGGATCGAGGCCTACTGCAGTAGCAGCATCATAAAGAACGTCCACAGTGTGGATATCCCGAATGCCAGGACACTGAAGGGTGCCAGGGCCGCTGTGATCCTGGGTGCTCTGATGGCAAATCCTGAAGAAAAGCTCTGCATCCTGCAGCATGTCACTCCAGAGGTCCTGGAGGAGGCAGAGAGGCTGTTTGCAGAGGGCTTCTGCACTGTGAGCCTGGTACCTGACGTCGATGGTCTATTTATCAGGATTGTTGCCTCGACAGAGAGCGACAATGCTGAGGTCGAGATCATAAGGGAGCATACCAATGTCTCCCTTGTAATGAAGAATGGAAGGGTCCTTGAGCAGGCCAAGATCAGGAGCGAGCAGGATGAAAGCGTTCCTGACAGGTCCTTTCTTTCCGTGCAGGGAATCATTGACTTTGCAGACTCCTGCGATATAGAGAGGATAGCTCCTGTTCTCGAGAACCAGATAAAGGACAATCTGGCAATTGCGAACGAGGGACTTCAGGGGGACTACGGCGCCAGTATCGGAAAGAATCTGATGGATATGTATGGAAGAGGCGATGTGAGGATCCTCGCCAGGGCAGCCGCTGCAGCTGGCTCCGATGCCAGGATGAGCGGCTGTGTGATGCCTGTTGTGATCAACTCGGGAAGCGGAAACCAGGGAATAACAGTCTCTGTTCCAGTAGTGGAGTATGCACTTAAGTACCAGATTCCTCACGAGAAGCTTCTCAGGGCGCTTGCTGTGGCCAACCTTGTAGCAATACTCCAGAAGAGAACTGTCGGCAATCTGTCGGCCTTCTGTGGCGCTGTGCATGCAGCAGCCGGAGCTGGCTGTGGAATTGCATACATGCTCGGCTACGGCTATGAGGCGATGTCCAATGTGATCTCATACACTCTGGGAACTATCGGTGGAATGCTCTGCGATGGAGCGAAGGCAAGCTGTGCAGCAAAGATAAGCCAGGCCCTGGATACTGCCATCACAGGTCTCCAGCTTTCAGTGGACTATGGAAAGTCCTTCCACTCCGGAGATGGACTTGTCAAGGAGAACGTGGAGAAGACTATCGACAGCTTTGGTGTTGTCGGAAAGTATGGCATGACAAAGACCAACGAGGTCGTTCTGGAGACCATGCTGGAGCAGGAGAGTTCAGAGACCAAATAGCTGCTGTATCTGCTCCTTGACGTTGTTTATATCCTTCTCAAGATACTCACAGGCCCGATCGATGCTCCTATCCTTCAGGGCCTGTATTATCTTCTCATGATAGTCGCCCTTGGATTCCGAGTCGTTCTGGGAGGCATATGTGAAGTACTGTGCGAAGAACTTGGATGAGAGCTTGAGAAGCTGCTTTACCATCCTGTAGGCATACTCGTTCTCTGAAAGTGCGCAGAGGGAGAGGTGGAAGTTGTGGTTCTTCTCCCAGTGCGTCGAGGTCTCCTGGACCTGCTCACTGTACTTCCACGCCTTGCTGTTCGCCTCGATTGCAGCGATCTTCTCATCTGTGATCCTGTCTTTCGCCCTTCTGAGATTGGTGCACTCGATATCTGTCCTCAGGTTGAGAATGTCTACTATCTCCTTGAAGCTGCAGGGGACGATCTGGTAGCCGGTCCTTGGAAGACTCTTGAGTATTCCCTCGTTGCAGAGCTCGATCAGTGCCTCCCTGACAGGACTCTTGCTTACACCGAACTTCTCTATGAGCGTCTTCTCGCTGATGATATCATTTTCCTTGTATCTTCCATTAAGAATGTCATATGTAATTCGGTCATAGACCATTGTCTTGAGTGATTTCTGTTCCATCAGCTATCTTCCATCTCCCCATAATCGCATCAACGAAGGCAAGGTTCCTCTGTATCCAGAGGTCCAGTACAGGCGGCCTACAATTCGTTGATATAACAATGATTAAGTAAAGTATTTATTGGGACTCTTTTCAAGTGAGAATAGAGCAGGGAGCTCTATTTCGATATTCGAGTAGAGAGTGCACATTGAAAGAAAATATCCCGTGAAATAGAATTGAATGGAGAAAGAGAAGGAGAATGGTCATGAAGGTATTGCTTGTAAATGGAAGCAGAAGGGAGAAGGGCTGTACATATACAGCGCTTTCCATCGTTGCCGAGGCCCTGAACAGGGAAGGAATCGAGACAGAGATATTCTTTGTCGGCAAGAGAGCTGTAAGCGGAGAGGTTGAAAGCTTGGTGAACGAGCTTGCAGAGAAGACCAGAGAGGCAGATGGCTTCGTATTCGGATCCCCTGTCTACTACGCATCCCCATCAGGAGAGATACAGGTAGTGCTCGATAGACTCTTTTCCTGTGCGACGGCAGAACTCAGATGCAAGCCGGCAGCCTCGATTGTCTCTGCAAGAAGGGGCGGAACAACTGCTGCGATAGATGTGCTGAACAAGTATGCGACAATAAACGAGATGCCTCTCGTCTCTTCCTGCTACTGGAACATGGTCCATGGCAACACACCAGAAGAGGTCATGCAGGACAGAGAGGGCGTCGAAGTCATGCAGATCCTTGGCAGGAACATGGCCTGGCTCATAAAGAGCATCGAGGCCGGAAAGAGAGAAGGAGTCGTGCAGCCTGCTCCTGCAAAGAAGGAGAGGACCAACTTCATAAGATAGTTTCTTTCCTATCAGTGTACAATTGATTTGCCTCTCCTCTCTATGCTTCAATTGGAGCATGAGAATAAGAAGGGCAGTTTTCAGTGACATTGATGCAGTGTCCGGAATCTACGAGAGGATACATAGTGCAGAGGAAAGAGGGCTTCTTTCCATCGGCTGGCAGCGCGGTGTCTATCCGGAAAGAGAGACTGCGCTTGCCGCAATCGATAGGGCAGACCTCTTCGTCTGCGAGGATGGTGGTCGGGTTGTCGGAAGTGCAATTCTCAACCAGCAGCAGGTGGATGTGTATGCACTTGCTCCCTGGAAGTATCCCTGTCCGGAGGCTGAAGTGATGGTGATGCACACTCTTGCAATCGCTCCGGAAGAGATAGGAAAGGGGTACGGACGGGCCTTTGCAGGATACTATGAGGAGTATGCGCTCGAGAATGGCTGCCGCTATCTCAGGATCGATACCAACGAAAGGAATACTGCTGCAAGGGCCTTCTACAGCAGACTTGGATACTCCGAGATTGCAGTCATTCCATGCACCTTCAATGGGATAAGCGGTGTGGGCCTCGTCCTGCTCGAAAAGAGGCTGTAGGTCTCTCATATATATCAAAAAGAGACCCATTTGTTGTTTGATTGTATGTTATCATGGAAGGTGGAGGATCATATGGCAGAACCTAAGTATGTATATTTTGTTTCATCCTATGAGAGAGGCGATGCTTTTTCAGAGGTCGTCTTCATGGAGAATTCGCTGGAAGCAGCAGTAAAGGATATCGTTGAGGATGTTGGGGACTGGATCGATGGAATCTATACCCATGCAATCATCTGGAGAGTCCCAGTAGGGGATGTAGTTGGTGCAGTGACCGAGATCGTTGGCGCATATGCAATCAGGAGAGAGGTCTGGCTGGACTATGAGATAGAGGAGTCGGTCAGAAGAAATGGCAGGATCAGAAGGGTCCTGGCCTTCTCGAAGTACGAGATCGTGCTTGGCTATGGACACAGGTGCGGTCCAGGTCTTACTGCCGATTACGTGAAGAACCAGATGGTCGCTTCCTCTCCAGTCGATATCGATGGAAAGAAGCAAAACCTGCACAGAAGCGATGACAGTGAGGCAAAGGATATCGGAAGATCCGATTTCGTTGCATCCCTCGCAAAGACAGACGGCTGATACAGCTGCCAGCCTGCATAAGGAGACCTGGAAGGGTCTCCTCTTTTTTCCTTCAGTACTTTCTGTCGTAGAGCAGAGCTGCAAGCAGTACTACGAAGAGTGAGCCTGCATTGTGCACCAGAGCTCCTGTAGTAGGGTTCAGCACTCCGAGGACTGAGAGAGTGACTGCAACGAAGTTGATGCACATCGATAGCGTGATTGCCATTCTGATTGTCCTGACTGTCTGTACGGATAGCCACTTGAGATATACGAGCTTCGAAAGATCCTCGCTCATGAGTGCAACATCTGCAGCCTCGATGGCGATGTCGCTTCCCATAGCACCCATTGCAACTCCGACAGGAGCAGTTTTCAATGCAGGCGCATCGTTGACACCATCGCCGACCATGGAGACGCATCCCTCCTTTCCAAGCTGGATGATGTTCTCGACCTTGTCTTCAGGAAGAAGCTCTGCTCTGATTTCATCTATTGCGACCAAGGAAGCAAGATGCTCAGCTGCCTTCTGATTATCTCCTGAAAGCAGTACGACTCTGGTATTCATCTCCTTCAGACGAGCAATGGACTCTCTTGCTTCCGGACGTGGAGTATCCGAAAGTCCGATGACTCCGATGATGCTCTCCTCTCTGGAGACGAGTATTGCTGCCTTGCCTTCAGAGCGGAGTCTTGCAAGTGCCTCCTCTGTCCTCTTGTCCGGGGCAACAGAGTGCTCTGAAAGGAACTTCTCGCTTCCAAGCAGGTAGGTCTCTTTCTCTATCTCTGCGCTGATTCCCTTTCCTGCGAACATTCTGAACTCAGTTGCAGGATAGAGCTCAAGACCCTCTTTTTCGGCCCTTGCCACTATTGCTTTTGCAAGCGGGTGCTCGCTTCTCCTCTCTGCAGAGGCGGCGATGGCAATCAGCCTGCTTTCATCTATATCGGAGATGGCCATCACATCGCTGACTTCAGGTCTTCCATAGGTGAGGGTGCCTGTCTTGTCGAAGGCGATTATGTCGACCTTTCCCATCTCCTCGAGAGCCCTTCCGGATTTTATTATCACACCATGCTTCGTTGCCTGTCCGATGGCCGCCATTATCGCAGTGGGCGTTGCCAGGACAAGTGCGCAGGGGCAGAAGACGACCATGACTGTGACAGCTCTTATGATATTTCCTGTTATCACATATGCAAGAATTGCGATGAGAAGTGCAACTGGAACGAGGTAGCTAGCCCAGGTATCTGCAATGCGCTGGACGGGCGCCTTGCTGCTTTCTGCCTCCTCGACCATCCTTATAAGGCGCTGCAGCGAGCTCTCCTTGCCGACCTTTGACGCTTCTATGTCTATCGAGCCATAGCAGTTGATCGTGCCACTGAAGACCATATCTCCGACTGCTCTGTCGACAGGAAGTCCTTCTCCGGTCATTACCGACTGGTCTATTGAGGTCTCTCCGACTCTTATGCAACCATCTACTGGGATCGTCTCTCCCGGGAGAATGCGGAGAATGTCACCTTTCTCTATCTCCTTGACCGGGATGATGGTCTCCCTGCCATCCCTGACGACTCTTCCCTGTTCGGGAGCAAGTGCCATGAGCTTTCTCAGCCCCTTTCTGGCCCTTTCGGTTGTCATATCCTCGAGCAGGGCTCCAAGCTCCATGATGAAGGCGACCTCACCGGCTGCAAACAGGTCCCCGATCGCTATTGCAGCTATCATGGCCATCGAAATGAGGAGGGCTGAGGATATCTTGCTGATTCCTCTGTTGTGGATGATGCGCCAGATTGAAAGATACAGTAGTGGGATTCCGCAGATGAATACAGAGAACCAGGCTAGACTCTCTCCTCCTGGAAGTATGAGTGATAAAAGGAGGAAGACTCCTCCTGCTATTGTCATCGGCCAGCCTGCAAGCAGGTCATTCAGTTTCTTGATCATGATGGAGAGAATTATATTTCTGTTCTGCAGCTGGGACAACAGGACAAGAAGAGGATGCCCTGAGGCACCCTCTTCATGAAAGGTAGGAAGTTAGATATGTTTCTCGCGCTCAGTGGTGGCAGTGATGCTCTCCATCCTCGTGATGGTGGTGGTTGCAGATTGCATCAGGGTCTCCGATTGGCTCCCCCTTTGCAAAGGCTTCTGCTGCCTCGTCT
>LVBC01000133.1 GCA_001604265.1 Spirochaetales bacterium Spiro_01 | reverse complement strand
GGATGCTCGCCCATTGTGGCAGCTCCCACTGCCATATCTGCAAAGGCCTCCTCGGAGACTGGAGTCTCGAGTACCTGGTCCGGATACCTATC
The DNA here is from genome assembly GCA_001604265.1 of Spirochaetales bacterium Spiro_01. GTDB lineage: Bacteria > Spirochaetota > Spirochaetia > Sphaerochaetales > Sphaerochaetaceae > Bullifex. The sequence continues at coordinate 7,413 of LVBC01000133.1, read as the reverse complement.
CAAAAGTCCCTTCGAAACTCCGAAGCAGCCTCCGTATGCACCCACATCCTCCCCGATCAGAGTCGCCCTCTCATCAGAGGAGAGAATCTCTGAAAGTGCCTCGTTTATAGCCTCTCTGCAGCTGGCAGAGTGCGTCCTTCCGACAACGACCGGAGTATTTCTCACAGGTGTCTCTGCAAGTGAAAGCAGCTCATCTTCTGTCAGGATATCGTCTTTTTTCCCATATGCTCTCTCGAAGGCCTCCTCGACAGTTGAGGTTGCCTCCTCTCTCAGCTTCTCCATCTCTGCTTCGGAAAGACCAAGCGACCTTTCCAGCCTGAGAATCGGATCCTTCTCCTTCCAGAGCAGCTCCTCCTCTCTTGTCCTGTAGACTCTGCCATCGTTCTTGCTGTGGCCGCACTGTCGATAGGTATCCACGACCACAAGACAGGGTCTTCCACTTTCCACGATATGCTTCCTGGCACTGGAGACAGTCTCCTTTACTGCATGGTAATCATTTCCGTCTGCAGTGTAGGCCTTCATAGAGTAAGCTGCTGCGCGCTTCGATATATCGTCTATCGCGACCATCCTCTCCGAGGATGCCGACATGCCGTAGTGGTTATTCTCACAGTAGAAGAGAACGGGAAGTGACCAGACAGAAGCAAGATTCATGGCCTCGTGCACGACTCCCCTGCTCGTTGCACCATCGCCAAGGATCGCAACGGCAATTCCATCTCTCTTCTGCCTCTTCAGGGCAAGCCCAAGGCCGACTGCGAGGCCGACCGAGGAGCCAACGACTGCCGAGGAGCCGAGGTTGTGGTGCTCCCTGTCGCTCATGTGCATGCTGCCACCAAGACCGGAGCAGAGTCCGTCTCTTGATCCGAGCATCTCGGAGAACATTCTCTCGATCGAGCTTCCTGTAGCTATATTGAAACCGTGACAGCGGTGTGTAGGGACGATCCAGTCGGCATCGCAAATGCCCTCTGCAAGCCCAACGTGGCTTGCTTCCTGCCCTATGTTCAGATGTGTTGTTCCATGCAGAACTCTCTTGGAAAAGAGCTCCTGGAGCTTCTCTTCAAAGGCCCTGCTTGTCAGCATGAGCCTAAGTGAATCGATTGACATGTGATTCTTCCCTCGAGGATGTAGAGTCCTCTAGAAATTGTTGTTGTTTGCTAAACTATATAGCTAATAGGATCAAGTTGCAAACACTATCCCTACCCCTTTTCAAGTCGATGATAAAAACATTACAATAGGCACTGTCATAATTCCATATCTAACGGAGCTACTAATGGCCAAAGCACTTTCACTTCCTCCATTGACGGAGGATCTTGCTCAGGTTCTTATCGATGCAGCAACCATCGATAGACGTGTCACAGAGATTGCCAACCAGATAAACAAAGACTACAAGGACATCACAGAGCCACTCATTCTGGTAGGAGTACTGAAGGGTTCATTCATCTTCCTCTCCGATCTCTGCAGGAAACTCACAGTACCTCACATCGTCGACTTCATTGCAATCTCATCCTATGGCAAGGGTGGAGAGGTCCAGGGCAACGTCCGCCTTCTCATGGATGTAAGAGAGGACATTTCCGGCAAGGATGTTCTCATCGTGGAGGATATCCTCGACAGTGGAAACACACTGGCATATCTGCAGAGGAACTTCTCGACCAGAGCTGCCAAGAGCGTTAAGATCGCCTCCTTCCTGGACAAGCCGGATAGGCACAAGGTCGACCTGAAGCTCGATTACATGGGATTCACAATACCAGATGTCTGGGTCGTCGGATACGGTCTCGACTATAAAGAGAAATACAGGACTCTTCCATACATTGCAGAAATGTATCCAGTCCACTAAGGAGAGATAAGAGAAAATGGCAGAGGAAAAGTTCTATGTCAGCTACAACACCGTCCACAAGCTCGTCAAGAGCCTTGCCGAGAGAATAAAGGCCAGTGGCTTCGACCCTGATGTGATCGTTGCGATCGGCTCGGGCGGATTCATTCCTGCAAGAATCATCAAGACCTTCATCAACAGACCTATCTTTGCAGTTGGAATCTCCTACTACGGAATAGACAACAAGCACAAGTCCCACCCTACCAAGATCCAGTGGATCGACGAGGTCGCCGACCAGCTCAAGGGCAAGAAGGTCCTCCTTATCGACGAAGTGGACGATACAAGAGCAACCCTGGGCTACTGTGTCGGAGAGCTCCTCAACTACGATCCGGATGAGATCGCAGTACTTGTACTTCTCAACAAGCAGAAGAAGAAGGATGTGGAGTTCCCACCTGAAATCAAACGCTACTATCCTGCAATGGAGATCGGTGACCAGTGGATCAAGTTCCCATGGGATGCTGATGATATCGAAGAGCATACCGAGATGGAGAAGGAGATGCTCGACAAGAAAGGGAAGAACCTATGAGCAACGTAACCGCAGTAATCGGCGTCCAGTGGGGCGATGAAGGAAAGGGTCGTGTCGTAGACTATCTGGCAAAGGATGCCGAGATCGTAATCCGTTTCCAGGGTGGTGACAACGCAGGTCATACAGTAATCAACGAGCTCGGAAAGTTTGCTCTGCACATCATCCCATCCGGTGTCTTCAACCAGGATACGATGAACATCGTCGGAGCAGGCACTGTCGTCAACTTCGATACCATGCTAGGCGAGATCGAGAATATCGAGAAGACAGCCGGAATTGAGGTGAAGAACATCTTCATCGACCGCAGGGCACACCTTATAATGCCATACCACTGCCTGCTCGACGGAGCCGAAGAGGCAAAGAGAAGCGAAGGTCAGAAGATCGGTACCACAAAGAGAGGTATCGGACCATGCTACTCCGACAAGGCCTCCAGAAGCGGTATCAGGGCAGGAGACCTCCTCGATGAGCAGTGGCTCAGAATGAGACTCGAGATGGCCCTTCCAAGGAAGAACAGAGATCTCGAGTACTACGGTCTCAAGACCTTCACAGTCGATGAGATCATGGCAAAGTGCAAGGCCTGGAAGGATAGATTCGGCGACTACATCATCGATACTGTTCCAATCGTCCGCGAAGCAGTCGAGTCCGACAAGAAGATCCTCCTCGAGGGCCAGCTCGGCATCATGAGAGACAACGACTGGGGCATCTACCCATACACCACCTCCTCCAACCCAACTGCAGCAGGTGCCGCAAACGGAAGCGCTATTCCTCCATCGAAGATCGGCAAGGTCGTAGGTGTTATAAAGGCCTACTCTACAAGCGTAGGTGGCGGTCCATACATGACAGAGCTCTTCGATGAGGATGGACAGAAGCTCAGAGATCTTGGACATGAGTACGGTGCGACCACCGGTCGTCCAAGGCGCTGTGGCTGGCTCGACCTCGTAGCAGCAGACTACGCCTGCTACATGAACGGCATCACAGACCTCGCACTTACCAAGCTCGACATCCTCGATACCTTCCCAGTCATCAAGGTATGTACCGGCTACATGATCGAAGGAGAATACTACAACCATCTTCCAGATACACTCTTCCAGGAGAAAGCAAAGCCGATCTACGAGGAGTTCGAAGGCTGGATGAGCGACACTTCAAAGGCCAGAAAGTGGGAGGACCTTCCACAAAGAGCACAGGAGTTCGTCCTCATGATCGAGAAGAAGCTCGGAACCAGAATCACCTACGTTTCAGTAGGACCGGAGAGAGACCAGCTCATCGTAAGATAAGCATCATAATCTCGAACAGTGAGGGCCGTTGCAGTGCAATGGCCCTCTTCTTTTCCTCGATGCTCAGAGATTCTCCAGCTCCTCCTCGCTGATGCCGGCCACGCTGTTCTTCGTATATTCAATACAAAAATCCATGCCTATCTTCATCACCTCGATATTCATGAGACGACCGAGACCATCTACTGCCTTGATATCGAAGATGACCGGGTTGTAGCGCAAGGCTGGATCCTCGCTCCTCGGGCGGCTATTGATTGTCGAGATGCTCTGGTCACTTAGGCATACCCGCAAAAACAGATTGACGACATCAAGGTCGCTTTTGAAGACCTTATAGAAGACCTCATCATTCATCATGGTCCTTTTATACATGGACTCATCCGATTCTCTCTCGAAGCTTCTCTTTCCCATGGATACCTCCTTAAAATTGTCATATATATCCAGCTACGAGAAAAATTGGATTACTGTTCTCGATCTTCCAGACGAATCCAATCAGTAGATGAAGGACCATTTTGGTTATATACTCATTGACATGACAGAATTCGACCACAGCACATTCATTTCACCATTCACATGGCGCTACGGCTCCGAGGAGATGAGGACCATCTACTCAGAGATTCACAAGAGAGAGCTTCTTAGAAGGGTCTGGATCGCACTTGCGAAGGCAGAGGCAAAGGCCGGCCTTGTTACAGAGGAACAGATCGCAGAGCTCGAGGCGCATGCCAGGGATATAGATGTGGACAGGGCCACAGAGATCGAGAATGAGATCAAGCACGATCTGATGGCCGAGATAAAGACCTATGCAGAGCAGTGCCCCAAGGCCGGTGCGATAATCCACCTCGGAGCCACCAGCATGGATATCCTGGACAATATGGATGCCGTGCGCTTGAAGGAGGCCCTTTCGCTTATAATCGAGCGCACAAAGGCTCTTCTCAGGGCCTTTGGCGAGAAGATGGAAAAGTACCAGGACTACGCCTGCATGGCCTTTACACACCTCCAGCCAGCTGAGATCACCACGATCGGCTACCGCTTTGCACAGACAGCACAGGACCTTCTGGATGATCTCGAGGAGCTTGAGATCGTCCGCAACAGGATCCGTGGAAAGGGAATGAAGGGAGCTGTCGGAACCGCTGCAAGCTATGCAGAGCTTCTGAAGGATAGAGGAATGAGCGCAGAGCAGCTCGAGGATTCTGTCATGGCAGAGCTCGGTCTGAAGGCCTACGATGCCGCAACCCAGATCTACACAAGGAAGCAGGATCTCAGGGTCCTCTCTGCCCTCTCCGAACTCTGCTGCACCATCTACAAGTTCGCAGCCGACTTCAGGATCATGCAGAGCCCACCTATCGGCGAGTGGTCGGAGCCCTTTGGAAAGAAGCAGGTCGGCTCCTCTGCAATGCCATTCAAGCGAAATCCGATCAACTGCGAGAAGACGGATTCACTGACACGCTTCGTCTCCTCACTCTACCAGACTGCCTGGCAGAATGGTGCCACCACCTTCCTTGAGAGGACGCTGGATGACTCTGCGAACAGAAGAGTCTTCCTTCCTGAGGCCTTCCTGGCAACAGAGGAAGCTCTGCTTACGATGACGAGAATCGTAAAGGGAATGAATATCCATGAGAGTGCTGTAAAGCGCCTTATGGACTCCTATGGCCTCTTTGCAGCAACAGAGCGTCTTCTTATGGAGCTTGGAAAGAGAGGCGCAAACAGGCAGGAGATGCACGAGGTGATCAGAGAGGAGTCCCTCAAGGCCTGGGCCGAGGTCCAGGAGGGACGTGAGAATCCTCTGCTCGAGTCGCTCTGTACTGACACGAGAATACTCGAGTATCTGAAGAGGGATGAGATAGTTGCCCTGCTCGATGCGAGAGAATATACAGGAGATGCCTCGAAGAGGACAGGAAAGGTCCTTGAGAGAATGAAGAATCTCTGATAGTGGACGGAGATTCAGGGCTCCGTTCCTTTCATATGAGCCTGAGCCCGAATCTGAAGAGGAAGAAGTAGACGCTCATCCTGACAAAGCGGCAGCAGCAGGCAGGAAGCACCTTTCTCGGATCGAGACGGAAGGCTCCCACTGCCATTGTTATCGTACTGAAAGGAAGAGGAAGACAGGATGAGAGGATGACAAAGAGTACACCGTACCTCTGTATATAGCTTCCCCACCTTGATTGGGCCTTTGCGCACATCCTCTCTATGAAGCTGACATTTGCAAGCAGATAGCCCATCGCATAGCTTGTCCAGCCGCCCAGAACGGATGCACATCCGATTACAGGCACGATCCTGAACCACTGCATGGAAGCGACCACAGGGAAGATGAAGTCTGGAGATAGTGGGAGGATGAGAAGGTCGACAAGGTAGACGTAGAGGAAGATACCGAGAGTGCCGAAGTGCTCCTCTATGAAGCCTACGATGGTCATGTAGCGCTCCATTCCAAGCCCCTTGAGGAAGATGTAGAAGCCTGCGTAGATCAAAATGATCGGGATTATGCCGATTCCAACGATCTTTCCCCAGGGAAGCTGCTTGTTCCTTTCAGCCATCGATCAGCTCTCCAAGAAGATTTCTGAGTTCATCGAGCTTTTCCAGGCTCGCAGAGCCCTGATAGAGAGGACCTCTTCCACCACCCTTTGCGCCGACCTGGGCAAAGTGCGCTCTGAAGTTCCTGAAGACCTCTGGATTCTCTGTCCTTACAAGCCAGTTGAGCTTGTCCCCATTCTGGTATAGGGCTGCATAGCTTCTATCGACTGTGATATCCTGATAGGAGGAGAGTGGCACAGCTGAAAGGAAGACCTTCTCTCCCTTTGCAAGCGTCGATTCTGCTATGCTCTTCTCCATTCTGACAAGTTGATACTTGAGATTTGATATCTGCTCTGAAAGAGCGGAAACTGAAGAGACGAGCCCCTCCCTTGGGCTTGAAAGCTGCTTGGAAAGCTCCTTTATGGTCTGTGCATTGGCCCTTCTTTCATTTCTTGCTCTGTCTGCAGTTCTCCAGATGGTCCTGACATGTCCCCTTATCTGTTCTGCTCCTGCATAGCTTATCTCCCCGATCTCGCCTGTAGTTCCAGTGTGAATGCCTCCGCAGGCTATTCTGTCCACATCCTCGATGACGACAACGCGGACATCGCCCTCGACCTTTATCGAGCGCCTCATGCCAAGCGCTTCAGCCGCCGTATGTGAAAGCTCGAGATAGTAGACCCTGTGGTTCTCGCATATTGCCCTGTTCGCCTCATCCTCTATCTGGTAGAGGGTCTCTTCCGGGATATCCTCCCTATCTGTCTCTATCGTCAGGATATCCTCGCCCTGGTGGACTGCAAGGGTTCCGATTCCGAATTTCGAGAACATGAGGCCTGAAAGGAGGTGCTGTGCAGTGTGCTGCTGCATGTACTCGTACCTGTGTTTCCAGTCAAGGACGATTCTGACCTCATCACCTTTGCTGAAGGAGGATGCATCCATCAGATGGAGAATATGCTCGCCTTCGTGGATGGTATTGGTGAATGGAACACCATTTATGCATCCCCTGTCACCTGGCTGTCCACCACCCTCTGCGTATGCGATGGTCGTTTCGAGTACAAGGCCCTTCTCCGTCACCTCGGCGACACGTGAGTCATACTCTCTCAGATACGGTTCCTCATAATAGTGCTGTTCTCTCATTTGGCTTCTCCTTATCTGAAGATACTACAGGAAAGCCATATTTCCAACCTTTCCATATCGACCACTTTTTATTATCTTTAGACAGTAAGGAGTCAAAGCGATGTCAAAGATTA
>LVBC01000132.1 GCA_001604265.1 Spirochaetales bacterium Spiro_01 | reverse complement strand
GCATGTATTGTAACGAATTACATGCCATTTTTGACCTTAACAACTGTAAAAGTCAGGATATATGAACATTCTATTGGTAATGCTCCATTTTTTGAAGAGCTTTTGATTTCTTATCTTGCACAAATTGGCGATGATTGTGAAAATCTATAGGCATAAAAGAAAGTCCCCCATGGAAATATCGACAGAAGAGAAGAGGCGCCAGGCCCATTACAGGATAATGACAGAGACACCTATTCCGTCTCTGGTGACCCGACTTGCCATCCCGACGATAATCTCGATGCTCGTCACCTCCATCTACAACATGGCAGATACCTTCTTCGTTGCACAGCTCGGAACCTCTGCAGCCGGGGCTGTCGGCATCGTCTTCTCTATAATGGCGATAATCCAGGCACTTGGCTTTACTCTGGGACAGGGTGGAGGAGCCTTCGTCTCGAGACTCCTTGGGGCCAGGAGAGTGGATGAGGCCATAGAGGTCGCCTCCTCGGCCTTCTTTGCCGCAATTGCAGTCGGACTCCTGCTTGCCATCTTCGGGTTGACCTTCACCAATGGCCTCATGAGGGCACTCGGTGCGACCGATACGATTCTTCCATATGCCAGAGCCTATGGAGAATACATCTTCTACGCCTGCCCGATAATGAGTGCATCCCTGGTCCTCAACAACCTCCTTAGAAGCGAAGGAAAGGCGATGCTCGGCATGATCGGAATAACGACAGGTGGAATCCTGAACATCTTCCTCGATCCAATATTCATCTTCACCTTCGGTTTCGGGACTGCAGGAGCCGCAATGGCAACTGCGATAAGTCAGACGATCAGCTTCCTGCTTCTGCTTGTCGTCTTCCTTACAGGGCACAGCAATGTCAGGATCAGGATATCGAAGGTCTCAAGAAGGCTCTCTGTCTACTCGACAATAGTGAAGAATGGCTTTCCATCCTTCTCGAGGCAGGGCCTTGCAACGATCTCCTCTGTTGCACTCAATGTCAATGCCTCGGCCTTTGGAGACGCTGCAGTTGCTGCGATGAGCATCTCCGGAAGGATAACCTTCCTTCTGTTCTCTGCGATGCTCGGCTTCGGGCAGGGCTTTCAGCCGGTTGCAGGCTTCAACTGGGGTGCAGAACGATACGATAGGGTCAAGAAGGCGACGATATTCACTGCCATTGCCGGCACTGTGATAATCTCGATACTCTCGTTCTCCTGCTTCATCTTCGCCAGTGATATCGTAAGAAGCTTCAGAAGAGATGACATCGAAGTCATTAGGATCGGAACTATCGCACTGAGAGCCCAGTGCTGCATGCTGCCTTTCAGCGCACTCTGTGTAATAACGAATATGGCGCTTCAGGTCACAGGCCACTCCTTCAGGGCCTCGTTCACATCGATGCTGAGGCAGGGCTTCTGCTTCCTTCCATACATCCTGATTCTTCCACGCGTCATTGGACTGCTGGGCGTGCAGATATCGCAGCCGCTTTCGGACATGACGACCTTCATCATCTCATTGCAGTTCTTCCTCTGGTTTCTGCGAAAGACCGACAGGAAGATTGCCGAAGTCAATTCAGCGCAACAGTAAAGCCGACATAGCCCGGTGCTATATCGAGTGCACTCAGGACCTTGTTGTCCGCCCTGTCTCTGATCTCATGGAGCTTTGGAACTGCATAGCCCCAGAAGGAGCCTATCGCAGCTCCTGTCAGCACATCTGATAGGAAGTGCTTTCCTGCAGCTATTCTCAAGGCACCAGTTACAGAAGCAATCGCATATGAGGCTGCTGCAACATGGAACCTGTACTTCGAATCCGGATTGTATTTTGCGTATGTATAGGTTGCAAAGGTCGCACCTGCGAAGGCGCATGCCGTGTGCAGTGATGGAAAGGAGCACATCCTGTCATCACCGGTCTTCGACTTGGTGGAGTAGTACATATAGGGCCTATCTCTGCCGACAAGCCGCTTTATCGAGTCGCAGGTCAGATTCGTGTAGACAAGCGTCTCTGAGAACATGACGGTCAGAGTCTTCCACTCATCCCTGCTGTCCTTGAGATTTACAAGCGGCATCGCCATCGAAAGAAGGGCAGTCGCGTTGCTGATATTGTCAGGAATCTCTCTGTATCCATGGGCGAAGAAGCGGTTCAGTGCGTTTATATCTCCTCTGTTCAGCGTGCTTCCATCCCAGGAGTCGAAGCCCGGGTCGGAGTATTTGACAAGGAGCTCTGCACCGAGTCCCAGGGAGAGGGCAAGCGAATCCCTCTTTGCATCAAGAGCAAATGGCCCTGCTGCGAAGAGGGAGAAGGAAACGACAATGAAAAGTGCAGAAAGCAGGATTCGTCTCATCAGAACAGTCCTGTTATCTCCCCATTCTCGCCCACATCGATATTCTCTGCAGCTGGAACCTTCGGCAGTCCCGGCATGGTCATTATCGCACCGGCAATTGCGACTATGAAGCCTGCACCTGCCGAGAGCCTTACCTGCCTTATGTGCAGTGTGAAGTCCTCTGGCGCTCCGAGAAGCTTCTGGTCATCTGAGAAGGAGTATTGGGTCTTTGCGATGCAGACAGGCAGCTCACTGTAGCCCAGCTTCGTCAGTGTGCCTATCATCCTCGAGGCCTCCTGCTCGTATGCAACGCCCTTCGCTCTGTATACTCTGGTCGCGATCTTCTCGATCTTGGTCCTGATCGGATCGGAAAGCTCATATGGGTGCTTCAGCTCTCTCTTTTCAAGCATGCCCATCACGCGTTTTGCAAGTGCAATTCCACCCTTGCCACCTTCGGCAAAGACAGTGCTGACATCCATCGGTACACCAAGCCTTTCACAGGTGCTCCTGATGACCTCTACCTCCTCATCTGAGTCGGTAGGGAAGCTGTTGAGTGCAACACAGACCTTCATTCCGAAGACATTCTTGAGGTTATCGATGTGGCGCTCGAGGTTGCAGATGCCCCTTTTCAGTGCCTCGACATCCGGCCTTGAGAGTTCATCCTTCAGAGCACCGCCATTCAGCTTCAGTGCCCTTACTGTGGCAACGAGCACTACAGCATCCGGAGAGAGATTGCCGATCCTGCACTTTATGTCGAGGAACTTCTCTGCGCCGAGGTCTGCACCGAAGCCCGCTTCTGTAACGACTACATCTGCAAGCTTCAGGCCAAGCTTCGTTGCGGCAAGTGATGAGCAGCCGTGGGCTATGTTGGCAAAGGGACCGCCATGCACCAGGGCAGGAGTGTGCTCAAGTGTCTGCACCAGGTTCGGCATGATCGCATCCTTCAGGATTGCTGCCATTGCGCCATCCGCCTTCAGATCGTGGGCTGTTACAGGCTTTCCGTCGTATGTATAGGCGCAGACTATCCTGGAAAGGCGCCTCTTCAGATCCTGCAGGTCCTTCGCAAGACAGAAGATGGCCATCACTTCGCTGGCAACTGTTATATCGAAGCCATCTTCTCTCGGATTTCCGTTTGACTTTCCACCAAGGCCATCGACGATGAATCTCAGCTGCCTGTCATTCATGTCCATGCACCTCTTCCAGGTGACCCTTCTTGGGTCGATATTCAGAGAATTTCCCTGATAGATCGAGTTGTCTATCATGGCAGCAAGGAGGTTGTTGGCAGTTCCGATTGCATGGATGTCGCCTGTGAAGTGGAGGTTTATATCCTCCATCGGCACGACCTGGGCATAGCCACCGCCTGCAGCTCCGCCCTTGAGGCCGAAGACAGGCCCAAGAGAGGGCTCTCTGAGGCAGAGAAGGCTCTTTACTCCGATCCTTCTCATCGCATCTGCAAGTCCGATGGAGGTGGTCGTCTTTCCCTCTCCTGCACTTGTCGGATTAATTGCAGTCACGAGGACAAGCTTCGCCTTCTCCTCTTTTCCATTCCCTGCATTGGGGCCTATCTTGGCCTTTGTCCTTCCATAGGAAATGATGTCACTGTCAGCTATCCCAAGGTCGTGGGCTATAGTGGTTATATCCTCAAGTTCAGTGCTCTGTGCAATCTCGATATCTGTAAGCATTTTCGGCTCCTTTCATGAAAAGGTCCTCCACCTGGATGGGAAGAGGACTCCTTTGTCTTCACTGCTTTGCGGCTTCGACGATTAGGTCGATGCACTTGTCATAGCCGAGAAGTCCGCTGTCCAGCATCATGTGATAGTCCCTGCAGTCGGCCCAGTTGTGTCCAGTGCAGGACTTGTAGAAGTTCCTTCTGGAGTAGTCCTTTCTCCTGATCTCCTTCAGTACATCCTTCAGCCTGTCCGAGCCGATGAGCTCCGAGACACGGTTCATGCGGTGTGCATCGTCTGCGTAGATGAAGACATCGAGTGTATCGAAGCCGGCCTCTCTGAGGATGACGTTTGCACAGCGGCCCAGTATGACGCAGCTGCCCTTTGCAGCTATCTTGAGGAGGAACTCCCTCTGCTGCTCGAAGATCTCCTCTGTCGGGTTGTATGAGATTGGAGTGATCGCACGCAGGATGTTCTCTGTCACGGAGATATCCTCGCTGACATCCTTTGCATCCGAGATGTCGATGCCTCTTTCCTTTGCCAGGGCTGCAAGTATATCCCTGTCGTAGAACTCTATGCCAAGTCTCTTTGCAACAGTGATTCCGACCGAGTGGCCGCCGGCACCATATTCGCGATTGAGTGTGATGATCTTCATAAGAAACCTCCCGGAAGCTGACTTCTAGGAGGATTATATATCAAAGGGTATTCATTTGCGAATATCTAAGCTTCGATTCTTCTTGAAATCCCTCGGGCTGACCTTGAAATACTCCTTGAAGGAGGCGGAGAAGACGGAAGGG
>LVBC01000131.1 GCA_001604265.1 Spirochaetales bacterium Spiro_01 | reverse complement strand
TAGCATATTCATATGTATTCCATTATGAAATTATATTCTTTCGAACATCAGCTCGTTAATTTTGTAATCCTTATCCAGACCCTTTCTCTCGAACTTCGTCATGGGTCTCCAGTCAGAGGGGCTTGCAAAGCCGTCGAACCTGTTTGCAAGCAGCTTTTCCTGGCTGATGATGTCCATCATCCACTCGGCATACTCCTCCCAGTCAGTGACGAGGTAGATGTAGCCGCCCTTTCTGAGCTTTCTTGCAAGCAGTGAAACGAAATCGCTCTGGATTATCCTTCTCTTGTGGTGCTTCTTCTTCGGCCAGGGGTCCGGGAAGAAGATGTGGAAGCCCTGTATGGAGCCATCCGGTATCATCCTCTCCAGCACGTCGACTGCGTTGAAGCGCATGATGCGGATGTTGTCCAGCTCCTCCTCTCCTATCATCCTCAGAAGCTTGACATAGCCCTGGAGATAGACCTCGAGGCCCAGGTAGTTGTATTCGCTTCGCTCCCTGGCTATCTGGATAGTGGATGTTCCCATACCAAATCCGATTTCGATCACGACCGGCTTTTCAGGGTGCACAAAGAGAGAGGAGGGATCTGTCAGCCTGTCGACAAAGCGCACACCGTACTTCTCGTAGTACTTCTGTACGCACTCCTCCTGCTTTTCATCGAGCGTATTGCTCCTGAGGACGTAGCTCTTGATTGTCCTGTGTTCTCCAGTCCTTACCTCTACTCTATTGAGTGTCTCCCTGAGTTCCTCTGTCATCTATTCAAGTCTCCTGAGCTGATCGAGAATGAAGATCGCCTTGTCGCGCAGGCTTACAGCATCTGTCTGCATCCTCATGTAGTTCATCCTGCTTGCATCCATCCTGACTCTGCCACCGCTGAGCTTCAGAAGGTTTATTATCTTGTCAGGATTGAGTGCAGCCAAGTGGCCGAACTCAAGCTGTACGATACCACGGCTTTCAGAAAGATGGTATATCTCCAGTCGCTTGCAGATTATCTTGATCTGGGCGATGCAGAGAAGGTTGTCCACCTCTGCCGGAATCGCACCGAATCTGTCCTCAAGCTCGCTTCTGAGACCTTCAAGCTGGTACTCGCTCCTTACAGAGGATATCTTCCTGTACATCTCGAACTTGACCGAAGCGTCCTTGATATACGAGTCCGGGATGAAGCCTGAGTAGTCCAGCTCGAGGAATACTTCTCGCTCCGGTGCACTCTTCTCACCCTGTGTCTGCCTGTTGATCTCCTCGTCGAGTATCTTCATATACAGGTCGAGTCCTATTGCCTCAAGCTGTCCGGACTGCTCTGCGCCGAGGATGTTTCCAGCCCCTCTGATCTCCATATCCTTCATTGCGACCTTGAAGCCCGATCCGAGCTCCGTATGCTCTGAAAGTACCTTCAGGCGCTTTACTGCATCGTCGTTCAGCATTGTCTCATCGGGGTACATCAGATAGCAGTAGCCCTGGCGGTCGGAGCGGCCGACCCTGCCTCTCAGCTGGTAGAGCTGAGAAAGTCCGAATCGCTCTGCGTGGTCTATTATTATCGTATTCGCATTCGGAATATCGATTCCATTCTCGATTATCGTGGTGGATACCAGGACCTGCACACCCTCGTAGATGAAGCGGTGCATTATGTCCTCCATCTCTACAGGATCCATCTGGCCGTGGGCAGATTCGATTATGGCCTCCGGTACAAGCTGCTGCAGCTGGTATGTGACCTCATCGAGGTCCTGTACTCTGTTGTGCAGATAGAAGACCTGGCCGCCCCTTTCAAGCTCGCGCCGGATGGCATCGGCGACTCTCTGCGTCTGATAATCCGTGATTATTGTCTGGACAGGCACCCTCTCTCTCGGTGCTGTTGTGAGAAGGGACATGTCACGGACCTTGAGAAGCGACATGTAGAGGGTCCTTGGGATAGGAGTTGCAGAGAGCGTGAGGCAGTCCACATTTGCCTTCAGCTGCTTTATCCTCTCCTTGTCCTTGACACCGAACCTCTGCTCCTCATCGACGACAAGCAGTCCGAGATTCTTCCAGACTACCGATTTCTGAAGTATCTTGTGCGTTCCGAAAAGCACATCTATCTTTCCATCCTTCAGGCTGGAGAGGATCCTCCTCTGGCGAGATGCTGGAACGAGTCTTGAAAGCAGCTCCGCGTTCACTGGCATCTCTCCAAGACGCTCGATGAACTTCCTGTAGTGCTGCTCTGCAAGAATGGTAGTAGGTGCAAGGAATGCGACCTGACGGCCCCCAAGTGCGGCCTTGAAGGCAGCTCTGAAGGCTATTTCGGTCTTTCCATAGCCGACATCGCCACAGACGAGACGGTCCATGACCCTGTCGGACTCCATATCCTTCTTTATATCCTCGATGCACTTCAGCTGGTCAGGAGTCTCTGTGAATGGGAATGAGGCCTCGAACTGGAGCTGCAGGTCGGTATCCGCCTCGAATGGGTGTCCGAAGGAGTTCTGTCGCTTCGCATAGAGCTTCACAAGCTCGGCAGCAAGCTCCTCGGCATTCTTCAGCGCCCTCTCCTTCTTCTTCGTCCAGCCGGAGCCACCCATGCTGTCAAGCTTCGGAGAGCGTCCATCTGCACCGATGTAGCGCTGCACGAGGTCGGCCTGCTCGATTGGAACATAGAGGTACTCGTCGCCTGCATAGAGTATCTTGATGTAGTCCCTCTCGCTGTGGCTGGTCCTGACTCTCTCTATCTTTACGAACTTTCCGATGCCGTACTTGATATGGACGACGAAGTCGCCCTCCTTCAGATCGACGAAGGAGTCTATTGGTGCAGAGGAGACCTGGACCATTGCCCTGGCCTTCTCTCTCCTTCTGCCGAAGATCTCCTGGTCGAGGATGACCACAAGCTCCTCGTCGTCTATCGTGAAGCCGTGGCTTATTTCGGAGACTATTATCTCGAGTGCAGGAAACTCCTGAAGTACGCTCTTCAGTCTCTCCTGCTGTACGACTGTAGGGGCTGCAATTACGACTCTCCAACCGTTGTCCAGGTACCCTTTGATCTCCTGCTTGAGATATGTGACATTGCCGAAGTAGCTTCTGGCCTGCGAAATATCGAACCTGTAGACCTCTTCGGTCTGGATATCCCTTACGACAGTCCTTGAGCTCTTCGTCCCGGCCCAGGCAAGTGGATCTGTTAGCAGCCTGTCCGGTGTTGGGCTATCTGGATTCTCCTGGTAGGCCTTCTTG
>LVBC01000130.1 GCA_001604265.1 Spirochaetales bacterium Spiro_01 | reverse complement strand
GGTTCTGATGCCTTTGTACGGCTTCATTCCAGAAAAGGACTTCACCTACAAGTACACATTGACAGTCGATATGCCGGGCAAGGCCGAGAAGGTCGATATCCTCTCTACCAGACTGCGAGGAGTCGAGTATGTTGCGATCAGGCATCCTGTCTTCACTGAGAGGAAAGGAATCTACGGAGACACATCATTTTCACCATATGGGGACAACGCATTTCGCTACCTTCTGATGAGCAGAGCGGCCCTTGCATACATGAAGAGAAGCCGCTTTGGTGCAGATATCGTCCACTGCCACGACTGGACCAGTGGCCTTGTTCCATTCCTTCTCAAGAAGGAGGGCTTCCTCTCCTACTCCATCTTCACAATCCACAACCTCGCATACCAGGGCACCTTCTCCCGCTTCGATGCGCTGAATCTCGGATATCCGGTCGAGGAGAGCATGTTCTCTGGAAGCGGTCTGGACAGAAGATTCAACATGCTGAAGTCGGGTCTCGAGTACGCCGACATGATCACGACGGTCTCCGAAAGCTACGTGGACGAGATACAGACAGCAGAACAGGGGTGCGGACTTGAGGAGCTTCTGAAATCGAGAAGAGGCGACCTTGCCGGAATTCTCAATGGAATAGACACAGACGAATGGAATCCTGAGACTGACAGATACTTCAGGACCCACTTCTCTGCCTCGGACCTTTCCGGAAAGGCAGTTCTCAAGGCCAAAGTGCAGAAGCAGTTCGGTCTGGAAGTGAATGCAGATATCCCGCTCATTGCCATGATAAGCAGGATTGCAGAGCAGAAGGGCTTTGCCGAGCTGCTCGAAGGAGATGAGTCCGCACTCGAGAGGATACTGAGGATGAAGTGCCAGGTGCTTCTGATCGGAACCGGAGACCAGAGATACATCGAGAAGCTCAAATCCCTCTCCGAGAGATACGACAATCTCAGTGTCAACATCATATTCAGCCAGGAGGCCTCGCATCTTGTAGAGGGTGCTGCAGACTTCTTCCTCATGCCATCGCGCTATGAACCCTGCGGGCTGAATCAGATGTACTCGCTGCGCTATGGAACACTTCCGATAGTCCATGCGACCGGAGGTCTGAAGGATACTGTCATCGATATCGATGGCGACATCATAAACGGAAACGGCTTTGCATTCGACAGGCTTTCTGCAGATGAGATCACAAGAACAGTGAAACGTGCCCTGGCATTCTACGAGAATGACGACAGGACAGTAAATGAAGCCAGGAGGAGAGGAATGACGACCGATTTCTCCTGGAATGAAAGTGCACAGAAATACATCAAGATATATGAGAGGCTACTAGGAGGTAACAAATGAATCGTATCAAGAAAGACAAGCAGAAGAAAGTCCTTGCAATCATCCTTGGTGGAGGAAGAGGAACAAGGCTCTATCCATTGACAATGGACCGCTCGAAGCCAGCTGTCCCATTCGCAGGCAAGTATCGCCTGGTCGACATCCCTATTTCGAACTGTCTCAACAGTGGTGTCAACAAGATATACGTACTGACACAGTTCAACACTGCTTCCCTTCACAACCATATCGTGAATACATACCAGTTCGACACCTTCTCAGGTGCATTCGTAGAGATTCTCGCTGCTGAGCAGACCTACTCATCCGAATCCTGGTATCAGGGCACAGCCGATGCTGTAAGAAAGAACCTCAAGCACTTCCACGACCAGAATGCAGACTACTATGTGATCCTTTCCGGTGACCAGCTCTACGCAATGGACTTCCAGGACATGCTCCAGAGACACATCGACTCCGGTGCCGACTTCACGGTCGCAGCAAAGCCTATCTCGAGAGCACAAGCTACCGGTCTTGGCATCATGGCCGTCGACGAGAAGGGCATGATCAAGAAGTTCTATGAGAAGCCGGCAGCCGACATGGACATCTCCGAGTACCGCGTCAACGAGAAGATCATGAAGGAACAGCTTGGAAAGAAGGTCGACTCCTCCAACGAGTACCTCGCATCCATGGGCATCTACATCTTCACTGCAAAGGCAATGGAAGAGATGCTGAACAATGACGAGACCGACTTCGGAAAGGAGATCATTCCAGAATCCATCAAGACAAGACCGGCAGCTGCATACCTCTTCGACGGCTTCTGGGAAGACATCGGAACCATCAAGGCCTTCTACGAGTGCAACCTCAACCTGGCATCCATCAATCCGGACTTCAACTTCTACGATGAGGATATGCCGATCTACACCCATAGAAGACACCTTCCTGCCACGAAGATGAACTTCTGCAACATCTCCTACTCTCTCGCATCCGAGGGCTCCATCATCACAAATGCATACATCGTCAATTCGATCGTCGGTGTCAGGACCATCATCGAATCCGGTGCATCTCTCGATGGAGTCTACTGCATGGGCGCAAGCTACTATGAGACAGAGTACGAGAGAGAGCAGAATGCAAAGAAGGGCATTCCGAACATCGGTATCGGCAAGGGTACCATCATCCGCAAAGCGATCATCGACCAGAATGTAAGAATCGGTGACGGCTGCAGAATCGGTATCGACGACATTCCAAGACCAGAGGGCGACTTCGATATGTATTCAGTGCACGATGGAATCATCGTCATCAACAAGAATGCAATCATCAAGTCGGGAACAGTCATCTGATTTCGGGATGTTCTGGAACTTCGGGGTCACAGGAATGTGGCCCCATTTCTTTTTTTCAACTGAAGAAAAAAAAAGAGAGGAGACATCTCTGTCTCCCCTGCA
>LVBC01000129.1 GCA_001604265.1 Spirochaetales bacterium Spiro_01 | reverse complement strand
CTTTGTAAGAAAATCGATAGCTCCAAGCTGGAGACTCTTCTCCTCGTATTTCGGCTCTGAGGTGAGTACCATGATCGGGATCATGCTCAGCTTCGGTTCAGCCTTTATCTGTCTAATGAGCTCGAAGCCTCCCATCACAGGCATCTTTATATCTGTAAGGACCATCGATATCCTGCCGATATTGGCAGAGAGTATATCGAGTGCCTTCCTTCCATCCTCTGCATAGAGAACGTTGTAATCTTCACTAAGAATGAAACCCAGTAGCTGGCTGTTGACCAGTTCGTCTTCAACTACAAGCACTGTACGTTTATTCTCAAAGTCTCTCTCCATAAGATTATTCCTCGACTGATAGTATATCCAAACAGTATCTATTTGTCACTTGAAAGGTGCTGTGACAGTACCTTATAGAGCGTCTGCTTCAGATGCTCGACATCTATCGGCTTTGCTTCATGGTCTGTCATTCCGGCCCCTCTCTCATCCTCGATCTCCTCATTGAACGCATTGGCAGTAATTGTGATAGGAATGTCTGTCTTATCCTTCCCTGTTTCCTTTCTGTTCGAATGGAGCGCAAAGCGCCTTCCTGAACTCTGAAATGAAGAGCGGCTTCGTGCAGAATGAGTCGACACCTGCCTTTCTGGCCCTTATCTCTATCTCTGTCGTGTCGTAGGCTGTCAGTATGATGAAAGGAGAGCTTTCCCCAATCTCTCTTCTTATCTTCACTGCTGTCTCGATTCCATCCTGATCCTTCAAAGCATTGTCGAGCACGACGACCTTGAAGTCATCCCTGTTCTGCTGGGCCTCTTTCATCCTTGATATTGCTTCCTTGCTACTATTCGTCCAGTCCGGTCTCAGGCCGATTCTGCGCAGCATTGAGCAGATTGAAAGGCAGGTATCTATATTGTCCTCAAGGACAAGAGCCCTTGAGCCCTTCAGCTCTTCAAGCTCGTAGGTCGGATTCTCGCTTCCTGCTATCCTGCACTCGAGCACGACAGTGAATTCGCTTCCGACTCCAATCTTCGATTCAACGCTTATCGTGCCACCGAACATATCCACGATATTCTTCGTTATCGCCATTCCAAGTCCTGTACCCTGTATACTGCTGACAGTGCTGGTATTCTCTCTTGTGAATGGATCGAAGACGAGCTTCTGAAACTCCTGGCTCATTCCGATTCCAGTATCGCGGATTCTGAATTCGTACCTTGCATGACCGCTCTTTTCAGAGCTCAGCTCGCTGGTCGTGAAGAAGATGCTTCCACCTCTTTCAGTGAACTTTATCGCATTCGAGAGGATGTTCAGAAATATCTGATTGAGCCTTGGACGGTCTGTGATGATATCCTCATGGATGACATCTCTTGTCTCCATATAGAGGTTGAGGCTCTTTGCAGAGATGTCGGACATGACTATGTTCCTGAGGTCGTGCATGACCGATGGAAGGTGCACATTCCCCTCCTCGATGGTGACCTTCCCGCTTTCGATCCGGCTCATATCGAGAATATCGTTGATAAGTGAAAGAAGATGCTGACTCGATATCGAGATCTTCTCAAGGTAGTCCTTCACCATCTTTCTGTTGCTGATATGGGACTCTGCATGTGCTGTGAAGCCGACGATCGCATT
>LVBC01000128.1 GCA_001604265.1 Spirochaetales bacterium Spiro_01 | reverse complement strand
AAGGATGATCTTTGCAATCCCCTTCTTCACGATGATTGAAGCTGCTTCGACGACTCTCTTGTCCTCGCCTTCGCAGAGAACGATGGTCTTGCCTGCTGCAGCGGCCTTCTTCTCAAGTTCCTTCACGAAATCCATAATCATAACCTCTCTATCTTGAATTCGATTTATTCTCTATCTAGGACTCTATCACTTTTTTCCCTTTACATCCACGAATAATGAACGAAGGCTCTGCAACAAATACTTTTATTATGATTGATTGCCAGAGAAGAGAAGCTTTTCCTGGATAGGCAATCAGCTATCGAGGAACCCGATACAACTATCGGGCCTCAGCCTCTCTGTCATTGGAAACTCGAAGATGAGATTCCAGTCTGCTTCAAGGCTTCCAGCAGTCCCGGCGCATATAGGGCACGCTCGATGAGCAGTGATCCTTCCTGCTTTGCGTTTGCAACTTTCAAACAATCCTTGCAATTATTCGACGATATGAATGGGCAAAGGCAATCTGTCCTCGATACCTTCCAGCAGGACCAAGGATAATGGAATCAGAATGCTTTCAGGACAGTTCTTCCATTTTGCAGTGTCTTCTTCATGTCGATTATCCTCTGGTTGGCCGAGCCTCTGAAACGGAGAGTTATGTCCCTGAGAGATTCGACGAACTCTCCATCTACCAGCACATCGATATAGGAGAGCATCTCATCAGTAACGGGGCATCTTGCACGGGATGATGAGAGAAGATCGCTCTCGAGCGTGTAGCCTGTATAGCACCAGATATCCTTCTCGGGAAGAACGGTCACTACTCTACCGAGAAGCTTTACAAGCTCTACCTGATTTGCAGCCTCGAAGGGTTCGCCTCCAAGGAGAGTAAGCCCCCTGATGTACGAAGGTCTCAATGCTTCAATTATCTCGTCCTCGGTCTCTTTCGTGTACTTCTCCCCGTAGTCGAAGGACCAGGCCTCGCTGTTGAAGCAGCCCTTGCAGTGGTGTGTGCAGCCAGAGACGAAGAGGGAGACCCTGACTCCCTCTCCATTTGCTATATCCGTCTTCTTTATCGCAGCCCAATTCATCTTGGCTCAGAGGTGGAGCACCCTCTCCCTTATCTCCTGCGTCCTTCCCTGATTCCAGAACTGTGTTCCTATGTAGCCGCAGGTCCTCCTTGCGACATTCATCGTATTCTGGTCCCTGTTGTGGCAGTTGGGGCACTCCCATACAAGCTTTCCATCGTCCTCTACGATCTGGATCTCCCCATCGTAGCCGCACTTCTGGCAGTAGTCGCTCTTCGTATTGAGCTCCGCGTACATGATATTGTCATAGATGTACTGCATCACGGAAATGACTGCAGGGATGTTCTGCTGCATGTTCGGAACCTCCACGTAGCTGATGGCACCACCCTTGGAAAGCGCCTGGAACTTCGCTTCGAACTTCAGCTTCGTGAATGCATCGATATGCTCGGTTACCCTCACATGGTAGCTGTTCGTAATGTAGCCCTTGTCAGTTACACCCTTTATAATGCCGAACCTTCTCTGCAGGCACTTGGCGAACTTGTATGTAGTGGACTCGATAGGTGTTCCATAGAGGCTGAAGGCGATGTTGCTCTCCTGCTTCCACTTGTCGCACATATCGTT
>LVBC01000127.1 GCA_001604265.1 Spirochaetales bacterium Spiro_01 | reverse complement strand
TCTATAGGAAGGGAACTTGGAAGTGGAAGGCTTGCCGACCTTGGCACTGGTGCCGGCTTTCCCGGCATCATCCTTGCAGTCATGTTCCCTGACAACGAGGTCGTCCTTATAGAGAGAATGAAGCGCAGAGTCGATTTTCTTCGCAATGTCATCCTCAGATGCCAGCTGAAGAATGTCAGACTCATAGATAGGGATGTGAAGGCCGTGGATGAGAAATTCGATGTCATCACCTGCCGCGCCTTCCATCCGATATACGACATCATAGAGGATGTCGGACGGCTGATGGCAGAGGACGGTGCCTTCTGCGCCTACAAGGGCCAGAGGAGCTACGTCGAGGCCGAGCTTTCTGCAGTAGAGGGCTTTACAAGCGAGCTTGTCGATATCAGGGTGCCATTCCTTGATGAACCAAGACTGATCTGTACGATGCGAAGGAAAAGATAGATATGGCCAGTGAAAATAGATTGAAGGGCAGTGTAATCTCCCTGATCATAGGATTTGTTCTGCTTGCATTCGGAGGTGCATGCACAGCTGCTGTGGCCCTTGAGCAACCACTTCTGTTGAGTCTCATGGAGCCCTTGAAGGCCAATTTCTGCCTGACACAGGGACCGAAGGCCCTGCTTGGACTCGGTATCTTCTCTCTGCTCCTCGGTCTCTTTACCCTCATCTCAAGAGGAAGGAGACCCTTCTATCACCTTGTAAGCATCTGTGCTGTTATCGTCTACATAACCCTGGTCGCTGTCATCCACGCCCACAGTGGACTTACGACTCCGGCCTTCCTCGTCTCCAGGCTATCAAGCCTCCCGAGGATATACTCACCACTGCTGCTTGCAACAGAGGTCCTCTTTACATTCCTTGTCTTCATGGCAGCTTCTGCTGCAAACAGATCCAGAGAAAGCAGGCTGGGCCATGAGAATGTAAGAAGAGAGAACGATGATGAGGTCGATCGAAGGGCCCTGAAGCAGGAGAAGAGGGAGCTGAAGGCCGCAAAGAAGGCCCTGAAGGCCGAGACAAAGAAGCGAAAGACCGCAGAGAAGCGCCAGAAGGAGGAGGAGAGAAGGAAGGCCCGGGAGAGCGAGGCTGAGATCAGCAGGAACCTTGAAGAGGTGAAGCAGCTGAATGCCAAGGAGACTCCTGTCAGGAAGGAGGAGACAGAGGAGGATGAGAACGACTTCAAGGTGAGAAGTCCATCCTCTCTGAGGATTCCAAGGGTCGAGAAGGTCCCTACCTTCAGCACCATAGCACCCTCCAGCATGACAAAGGACTACCTCGGAGAGGCGAGGGCAGAGGCCGGTATTTCCAATCCTGCAATCGAGGAGCCTTCCTCTGTGAATGCAGGAGCCTTCGAGGCTGTAAAGCAGGAGTTTGAGAGACAGGAAGAAGAAAAGAGGCCAGACCTCTTCTTCGATACCATCGCAGAGAGTGTGGAAAAGCCTCTGGATACAACTCCAAGGAGAACACCGGGGCCGATTGCGGGCTTCGAGGAAAAGAGCGAGCCGTACACTCCCTCCCCGAATACAGGCTTTGCTCCATCGAACCTCTCTCCCGACCATCCCAGATACAGGATGTTCGAGGAGCTAGAGAAGAATCGCCCTGCACAGCCTGATACTGAGAAGAGTCCAGCCGAGGACACCTCCTTTGCACCCTCTTCTCTCTCTCCGGACCACCCAAGGTACAAGATGTTCCAGGCGCTTCAGAATCCACAGCCGAAGAGTTCTGAGCCAGCAAAGACTCCTGTGCAACCACAGGCAAAGGAAGAGAGCTTTGCTCCGTCCAATCTCTCTCCCTCGCATCCCCGCTACAAGCTCTTCGAATCATTGAAGAAGACTCCGGAGCAGAACAGAGAGGAGGATGCAAGAGCCCAGAAAAGCCAGGCAAGGCCACAGGCCAAGGAGGAGAGCTTTGCTCCATCGAACCTCTCTCCCTCGCATCCCCGCTACAAGCTCTTCGAATCACTGAAGAAGCAGCCCGGTCAGGATAGCAACGTTTCAAGGATGCCGGGGCGTCCCTTCGTAGTCGGTGATGATGCATACGAGCAGAAGCCGACTCCATTGGCCGAGGAGACTGCAGCACCTCTGAAGACAGAGGCCGAGAGCCTCAGGGAGAGAATCCGCCAGGAGGAGACCGAACGCATCAGAAGAGAGGTCGAGGCCAGACTCGAGAGGGAGAACCTCGAGAGAGAGAAGGCCAAGGCCGAGGCCGAGGCACAGGCAAAGCGCGAGGAGGAGATACGCCGCCAGATCGAGCAGGAGTACCGGACAAAGGCCGAAGAGGAGGCTAGAAAGGCAAAGGAGGAGGCCGAGCTCAGGAAGCGTATCGAGGCCGAGATGAAGGCGAAGTACGCAGGAAAGCTCGGTGCTGAGGAGGTCATCGACATCGATGACGATGACTCCCAGGAGCCTGTATTCGCTCCGGAGCCTGAGCACAAGAGGACCCTGATCCACGAGAGTGTCAAGAGCGAGGACCATGAGCTTCCGCGTGATACCGGCTATTATCAGGCCAACAGCACAGCAAAGGGCATCAACGGCTTCGTCGTTGAGGATGAGACTCCAAAGGAGGCACCTCTTACGAAGAGCCAGGAGATCGAGTTCAAGGTCGGAATCGCAGGACTTGCCAGCAACGAGGCGGGCCTCGAGGCGATAGCGAAGAGACAGAAGAGGGGCTACAACCCACCTCCTGTCGATATGCTTGTAGACTATCCTGCCTCCAGCTATGAGGTCGACGATGCCACAAAGGAGATAGGCTACAAGATACAGGCGACGATGCACGACTTCAAGGTAGAGGTCTACTTCAAGAACGCTGTAAAGGGCCCATCGATAACAATGTTCTGCTATGACCTCGCTCCGGGTATCATGGTAAATGCAGTCACAAGGCTCGAGCAGAACATAAAGCTTGCGATCGGCGGAAAGAATGTCAGAATCCTTGCCCCGATCCCAGGCAGGAGCGA
This sequence comes from Spirochaetales bacterium Spiro_01, assembly GCA_001604265.1. Lineage (GTDB taxonomy): Bacteria > Spirochaetota > Spirochaetia > Sphaerochaetales > Sphaerochaetaceae > Bullifex. The sequence goes on along the minus strand of LVBC01000127.1, from coordinate 4,417 downwards.
AATCGGCGTAGAGGTTCCAAATGAGAAGGTCGCAACTGTAGGCTTCAAGGAGATGATACCGACGCTGTCGGAGAAGAAGGCCGCAGTGCCGCTGCTGCTTGGAAGGAACATCTATGGTGAGCCACAGATGCTGGATGTCGCAAAGACTCCGCACCTTCTGATCGCAGGTACTACCGGTTCAGGAAAGTCCGTATGCATCAACTCCCTTGTCGCCTCCATCCTCTACTCGAAGAGCCCCAAGGAGGTAAGACTCATAATGGTAGACCCGAAGGTCGTAGAGCTCACGGTCTACAATGGACTTCCACATCTTCTTACTCCTGTAATCACGGACAACAAGAGGGTCCTCAAGATGCTCTCCTGGCTCTGTGACGAGATGGAGAGAAGATACTCGATGCTCTCGAAGCTCGGACTGAGGAAGATAGATGCCTACAACGACAGGATCAGGGAGATGGGCTATGCGACAGAGAAGATGCCGTACATCGTCCTCATTATGGATGAGTATGCCGACCTGATGCTCACTGTCGGAAAGGAGATGGAGGGCTACCTCCAGAGGCTGCTGCAGAAGGCCAGGGCCGCAGGTATCCATGTAGTTCTTGCAACTCAGAGACCATCTGCACAGGTCGTCACAGGCATCATCAAGGCGAACATCCCATCCAGAATCGCCTTCAGGGTAGCAAGCGGTACAGATTCCAGTATCATCCTCGGAGAGACCGGTGCAGAGAACCTGCTCGGACGTGGCGATATGCTGATGAACACAGGAAGCGGTACCAGCCGTATCCAGGGCTGCTTCCTCTCGGACGATGAGGTCTTCGATATCGTCAAGTTCGCAAAGACCCAGGGCGAGCCGGACTACCTCGACGAATCGATCTTCGAGGATGAGCCGGATCCGGATGAGGAGAGCTACGACGATGGTGGCGACTTCGGTGGTGGTGATGGAGACATGTACGAGAAGGCCAAGGCGATAGTCTGGGAGAGGAAGGTCGCAAGTGCCTCCTACCTCCAGAGAAGACTTGGAATCGGGTACAACAGGGCCGCAAGGATAGTCGAGCAGATGGAGGAGGATGGCATCGTAGGTCCTGCCAACGGCAGCAAGCCTCGTGAGGTCCTCAAGTTCGAATAGAGATGGATGGAGAAAGCAGAGAGTCATGCCTTGGTTCTCTGCTTTCTGCTTTCTGGATATCAAAATCAGTGTGGCATAGACAAAACCTCGGATAACACATATTCTGCAATGGATCAAGAGATGGAAAACACACTGTTCAAAACAGGATAGGAACATATGAAATTTACTGAACTAGGCCTCCAGGAGGCCACACTTGCCGGAGTCTCTCAGGCAGGTTTCCAGGAGTGCACCAATGTACAGAGCATGGTGCTTCCAATCTCCCTTACCGGAAAGGATGTCATGGTACAGTCCAAGACCGGCTCGGGAAAGACAGCTATCTTTGTCCTTACAATCATCGAGAAATACGTCAAGGCACTCAATGCAGGACTTTCGCTTCCTGTCGCCCTGATCGTCGCACCGACAAGAGAGCTGGCAGTCCAGATCGAGAAGGATGCAAAGCTGCTTTCCTCCCAGGTGCCGGGCTTCAAGGTAGGCTGCTTCTATGGTGGAGTGGGCTATGTGCACCAGAGCGAGGAGATCGCCTCGGGCCTTTCACTCTATGTCGGCACCCCAGGTCGTCTCATCGACTTTGCAAAGTCCGGGAAGATAGACTTCAGACAGTTCACGACAGTCGTTCTGGACGAGGCGGACAGAATGTTCGACATGGGCTTCTATCCGGATATCCAGAAGATGTTCTCGATGATGCTGCGCCCATCTGAGAGGCAGACGATGCTGCTTTCGGCAACCCTCTCCACAAAGGTCAGGAATCTTGCCTGGGAGTACATGAACTCCCCTGAGGAGATAGAGAGCCAGCCTGAGGAGATCACAGTCAAGAAGATAACGCAGGAGCTCTTCCACGTCACTAAGGATGAGAAGTTCTCTGTACTGCTGAGACTCCTGAAGCACATCAATCCAGAGAGCTGTCTCATCTTCTGCAATACGAAGGGAAAGACAGTTGAGGTCAGCAAGCGACTGGTCGCCAACGGCTACAAGTGCGCATTCCTGATGGGCGACATGGCACAGAGCGAAAGACTGAAGACCCTGGACAGGATGAAGTCAGGTCAGCTGAGGTTCCTCGTTGCGACCGACGTCGCGGCCAGAGGTCTCCAGATCGATGACCTTGCACTGGTAGTCAACTACGATATCCCGGAGGATTTCGAATCCTACGTCCACAGGATCGGAAGAACTGCCAGGGCAGGAAAGAGCGGCAAGGCAATAACGCTTGCCTGCGAGGAGTACATCTACGGCCTCGAGGCCATCGAGAACTACATCCAGATGAAGATTCCAGTGCTCTGGATCGATGATCTCGATATCCCGATGGTGGAGGACAAGAGTGCCGACATGGTCTTCTCTCGCCGTCCTGCAAAGCTTACCACCTCCGATAGAAGGGGTGGAAGAAGACCTTCTAGAGGCTCATCCGAACATGAGAGAAGGAGACCTGCTCCACGCACAGAGAAGAGGAGAGACGAGGAGGTGGATAAGCTTCCGAAGAGGAGGAGCAATGCCGACTACAGCAAGCTCTCCAGGATGTCCGTCGAGGAGAGGATGAAGCTCTACAGGAAGGAGTACGAGAAGGAGGGCGGTGCAAAGAGAAGCCGAGAGAGGAAGAATCAGTCAAAGAGGCCTGTAAAGCCGATGGCACAGATCTCGTCCGCACCGAACCAGATGTCCATAACACCGAAGAAGAAGAGCAACCTCTGGAGTCGCTTCAAGGCGCTCTTTGGAAAGAAAGAAGAAAAGTGAAGCTCCTAGGACGATTCATATCATACTACAGGCCCTTTGCCTGGCTATTCTGGCTCGATATGGGAGCTGCAACCCTATCGAGCCTTCTCTCCATCATATTTCCATACCTCACGAGATATCTGATATATGGTCCACTGAAGGAGGGTGATTTTCCTGCAATGGGAATCATCTTCCTTGTCATGCTTGGCATCTACCTTCTCGAGGCGCTCTTCACATATATAAGGATAAGATGGGGCCATATCCTCGGAGTCTGGATGGAGCACAATATGCGCCAGGAGCTCTTCGACCACCTCGAGACCCTCTCATTCCGCTACTACGACCACAACAAGACAGGTGGAGTGATCTCGAGGATAACGAACGACCTCTTCAATATCGCAGAGTGCGCCCATCACTGTCCCGAGGACTTCCTCATCTCGATGGTCACTATCGTCGGTGCCTATATCCTGATGTCCGTCATATCGGTTAAGCTTGCCATCATTTCGGCACTTCCGCTTGTGGTCATGCTGTTCTATGGCATCGTCTTCGGAGGGCGTCTCAAGGCGAGGAACAGAGAGATCAGGAAGAGCATCGCAAGCCTCAATGTCTCTGCAGAGAATTCGATACAGGGCATAAGAGAGGTCAAGTCCTTCAGCAATGAGAGGAGGCAGTCGGAGAAGTTCAGGAGCGAGAACAACCAGCTCCAGATGTACAGGGAGAGGATGTATGCCCAGATGGCGACCTTCCAGACCGGAATGACCTTCATCCGCCAGCTGTACTACCTTGTGACGGTCGCCTTCGGCGCAATCCTCCTGGCAACTGGGGATATCCAGTTCGCAGACCTCTTCGCCTTCATACTCTACGTCTCTGTAGTAACACCACCGCTCGATAGGCTTATCAACTTCACAGAGCAGTTCCAGGGCGGCGTCGCCTCCTTCGAGCGCTTTACAGAGGTCATGGATATAAGGCCGGATATCGAGGACAGCGAGAACTGCACCGAGCTCGAGATAACCAATGGCGATATCAGGTTCGACAAGGTCTCCTTCACATATGAGGATGGGGATGGGGACAAGGTGGTCGCCTCACTGGATCTGGATATAAAGGGTGGCCAGAGGGTTGCACTTGTCGGAGAGTCCGGTGCCGGAAAGACGACGATCGTGAATCTGCTTTCGCGCTTCTATGAGAGCCAGAGTGGCAATATCCTTATCGACGGCCAGAATATAAGGGATGTAAGCCAGAGCTCGCTTCACAGAGCGATCGGCTTTGTGCAGCAGTCGGTCTTCCTGTTCGATACTACCATCAAGGAGAACCTCCTCTATGGAAAGGTCGATGCGACCGACGAGGAGCTGTGGGAGGCGCTCAGGGTCGCGAACCTCTACGACTTCGTCGCATCACTTCCAAAGGGACTGGACACCGAGGTCGGAGAGAGGGGAACGAGGCTTTCTGGTGGACAGAAGCAGAGAATCTCGATTGCAAGAGTATTCCTGAAGAACCCGCCGATCCTCGTATTCGACGAGGCCACAAGCTCCCTTGATACAGAGAGCGAGGCGATGATCCAGGAGGCCTTCAACCGGATTTCAAAGGGAAGGACCTCCATCG
>LVBC01000126.1 GCA_001604265.1 Spirochaetales bacterium Spiro_01 | reverse complement strand
AGAGTACTGAACTCTTTTTGTAAATACGAAAAAATCCCTTTTTGTTCTGAGTAACTTCAAAGACAGAAAGGGATTGCAGAATCAAGTTGAAAGCTTTCAGAGTCTGACTGGAATCTGCCTGGAGTGAAGGAAACGCTTCAGATCCATTATATCGATTTCATGATAGTGGAAGATCGAGGCAGCAAGACCTGCATCCGCACAGCCCTCCGTGAAGACCGCTTCGAAGTGCTCCATCGTACCTGCGCCACCCGAGGCGATAACAGGAATCGTGAGGCTCTCGCTGATGCGTCTTGTGAGGTCGAGAGCGAAGCCTGACTTGGTCCCATCGTGGTTCATGCTGGTAAGCAGTATCTCCCCGGCTCCACTCTCCTGGGCCCTCTTTGCCCACTCTATCGCATCTATTCCAGTAGGGGTCCTTCCTCCATCGAGGTAGACCTCCCAGCCCTCAAGGCCATCCTTGTTGAAGGCATCGTTGCGCCTTGCATCGACTGCGCAGACGACGCACTGCGAACCGAAGTGGTAGGCAAGCTCCGTAATGAGCTTCGGGTCCCTCACGGCCCTGCTGTTTATCGATATCTTGTCGGCACCTGCATCGAGGATCCTTCCTACATCCTCGACGCTCCTGATGCCCCCTCCGACAGTGAATGGGATGTTTATCCTGTCAGCGATCCTTCTTACAAGTGGAACGAGCGTATCGCGCCTTTCGACTGTGGCGGTTATATCCAGGAAGACCAGCTCATCTGCTCCCGCCTCGCTGTATCTTGCTGCATTCTCTACAGCATCCCCAGCATCGCGGAGCGAAAGGAAGTTGATACCCTTTACAGTTCTTCCATCCTTGATATCAAGGCATGGGATTATCCTCTTAGCAAGCACTCTCGACCTCCCTAAGCTTTTCAAGGCTTATCCTGTTCTCATAGTAGGCCTTGCCTACGATTGCACCATAGACTCCTGTCTCCTTCAGCCTGTAAAGGTCCTCGACTGAAGAGACCCCGCCAGAAGCTATGAGCTTCAGTCCGGGCTCCCTGGACAGAATACTCTCATAGAGACCTATCGATGGTCCCTGGAGCATTCCATCCCTTGAAATATCGGTACTGATACAGTACTGGATACCCTTTTCTGTGTAGGATGAGATGAAGGATGAGACTTCAAGACTGCTGTCCTCAAGCCAGCCGGAGGTAGAGACAAGGCCATTTCGGCAGTCAGCTCCGAGGATGAGTCTCTCGGGGCCGAACCGCTCTATCCACTCCAGCACGAGCGCCCTGTTTTTTATCGCGATCGAGCCGCATGTGACCTGATAGGCACCTGCATTGAAGGCAGAATCGAGCGCCTCTGTGCTCTTCACACCACCGCCGAAATCTATTGTGAGAGAGGTCCTCGATGCAATCCTCTCAAGTGTCCTGAGGTTGACGATGCACCCCGCCTTGGCACCCTCCAGGTCTACAAGGTGGAGTCTTTTCAGACCAGCTCCCTCGAAGAGCTTTGCAGCATCAAGTGGATCGCGATAGTAGACTGTCTTGGTACTGTAGTCGCCCTTCGAAAGGCGGACAGCCTCCCCTCCGATTATATCGATAGCTGGGATGATCAGCATCACTGCACCTCCAGTTCAAGGAAGTTTCTGAGAATCCTCTCGCCGACAAGGCCACTCTTTTCCGGATGGAACTGGCAGCCGAAGAAGTTTCCCCTTCCCATCGCTGCTGTGAATGAGATTCCATCATAGGTGCACTCTGCAATTGTGCCTTCGCTCTTCGGTACATAGTATGAGTGCACGAAGTAGACGTAGCTTCCACTCTCTATTCCATTGAAAAGAGGGGAAGAGGCAACCTGGATGCTGTTCCAGCCGATGTGCGGAATCTTCACGCCGACACTCTCTGGAAAGAGAGAGACCCTGTTGTCGAAGAGACCCAGAAGGTCCACATCTCCCTCCTCGGAAAAGGCGTTCATAAGCTGCATTCCAAGGCAGATTCCGAGAAAGGGTCTCTTTACTTTGCAAAGTGTCTCTACCAGCCCCCGCTTCTCGAGTTCGATCATTGCGCTCTTCGCCTGGCCGACACCTGGGAAGATGACTCTGTCGGCAGAGAGTATCTTCTCCCTGTCGCAGGTCAGCTCGGCCCTTTCGCCAAGGCGCTCAAGTGCGCAGAGGACAGAGCGCACATTTCCAGCATTGTAATCCACTACTGCAGTCATCAGAGGACTCCTTTTGTCGATGGAAGCTCCCTGGATCCGGGAATCCTCCTCACGGCCATCTTCGCAGCTCTGGCAAAGGCCTTGAAGATCGCCTCCGCCTGATGGTGTGTATTTCCTTCGCTCACCTCGATGGAGAGGTTGCACTGGGCCGCATCCGAGAAGGACTTGAAGAAGTGCTGGAACATCTCTGTCGGGAAGCCACCGACCTCCTCTCTTCTGAAGTCGACCTTCCAGAGAAGGTATGGTCGCCCAGAGAAGTCGATTGCACAGGTGCAGATGACATCGTCCATAATGAGGATATCGTGTCCGTATCTGTTGATGCCCCTCTTGTCACCAAGCGCCTCTTTGAAGGCAAGGCCAAGGCAGATTCCGAGGTCTTCCACAGTGTGATGCTCATCGACCTCCAGATCTCCGGCTACCTTTCCCTCTATATCGCACCTCGAGTGCTTCACTACCTGCTCGAGCATGTGGTCGAAGAAGCCGACTCCGGTTCTGAGGAGGCCCTTTCCACTGCCATCGAGGTCGATAGAGAGCGAGATCTGTGTCTCTCTTGTATTCCTCTCCAGCTTCGCTCTTCTGTGCGCAAGCGACTTATCCGGCACAAGGAGTGAAGAGATATCAAGCCAGGAAGAGAACCTTCTGGCCTTTTCAATGCCCTCAGTCCTTCCTGCAAAGATCAGCTCATCCCCTTCTCTTCCAGCGACGAAGGAGTTCTCGATATCGAGCTCGCTTTCATCGATTGCATCCTCGAAATAGATATCCTCGCCCCTCAGTGTTCCGATCTCGCTCTCTTCAAGAGCCAGCTTCCCCTCAAGGAGGACAAGCTCGAGCTCTGTCTCTCTTTCGATGCATCTGAGAGCCTCGAAGACATGGGGTAAATACCTATTGGACCCGACCTTTATCGCATCACCGTAGACATAGAGTACTCTTCTCTTCTGCATCTCAAAGCTCCTCCAGGGCTGCAAGCAGTCTATCATCCTCTTCGACAGAGCCCACTGTGATCCTGAGGCAGTTCTCGCAGTTAAGCTCCCTGCTCCTGTTTCTCACAATTACACCCTTCTTCTGAAGACCAAGATATATTTCATTTGCATCGACGACCTTCACAAGCAGAAAGTTTGCATCGGAGGGGTAGACCTTCACGACCTTGCTGCTCCTTTCAAGCAGCCTGGCAAGTCTCTCCCTCTCCTTTATCGTGTACTCGACCCCCGCTCTGACACTCTCTGCATTCGCAAGGGCCTTCAGCGCCTCAAGCTGAGATGGAAGTCCCAGATTGTATGGGTACTTCACGTTGTACATGGCATCGTGTATCTCGGAGGAGCACATTGCGATTCCGACCCTTGCACCTGCAAGCCCCCACGCCTTCGAGAGGGTCCTCATCAGAACGACTCTCTCGTTCTCAAGCACAAGGGAGGCGGCAGACTGTTCTCTGGAGAAATCGCCATAGGCCTCGTCGACTACAGTGATCGCACTGTTGTAGGAGGCTATGCTTCTGATCGTCTCAAGAGGAACTGCATTGCCGGTCGGATTGTTCGGTGTGCAGATGAAGAGAAGCTTCGGAGAAAACCTGTCGATGGCACTCTTTACAGCTTCGACATCTGGAAGGAAATCCTCATCGAGAGGAATCATATTGACCTTTATATCGTTTATGGAGGCAAAGACCTTGTAGGCTCCATAGGTCGGGCCAAGCAGAAGCACACTGTCCTTTCCTGGATTGCAGAAGATCCTGAAGAGAAGATCGATGATCTCATCGGAGCCGTTTCCGACTATCGTGCTGTCATACGGAAGTCCCAGCACCTCCTCCAGAGCCTTTCTCACGGCACTGGAGCGGGGATCCGGATATCTGTTGATCTCGCCGGGGAAATCGATGTACTTCCTCCAGGATTCGTTCGCATCGAGATACACCTCGGCACTGCCTTCGAACTCATCCCTGGCACAGCGATATGGGTCCAGGGAGACGATGTTCTCTCTCATGAGATTTTTTACACTCATCTTGTCCTCACTCTTGCGGCCTCGGCGTGTGCGCTGAGGTTCTCGGCCTCTGCCATTGTGATCACGGCAGGTGCCAGACTGTTGATTCCAGCCTTCGAAAGGCACTGGAAGGTTATCTTCTTCACATAGCTGTCGACGCTGACACCAGAGGAGGCTGTCGCGTGTCCACTAGTGGGAAGCGTGTGGTTCGTACCGGAGGCGTAGTCACCTGCAGACTCAGGCGAGTACGGTCCGAGGAAGACAGAACCGGCAGAGACGACACGCTTTGCCAGCTCGTCGTAATTTGACGTGTTTATGATGAGGTGCTCAGGTGCATACTCGTTTGCAATCTCCATCAGCTTCTCATCGCTGTAGAGTGCAATTGCAGCAGAGTGCGAAAGGGATGGGAGCATGTACTCCTTCCTTCCCAGCTTCTCGAGCTCCAATGCAAGACAGGAGTCGATTCTCTCGAAGATTGCTCTGGCACTCCCCTCATCCTCTGCCCGTATGAGCAGGATGACCTGGCTGTCCTTTCCATGCTCGGCCTGGCTCAGAAGGTCTGTTGCAACATAGAGAGGATCTGCATTCTCATCTGCGATGACCATGACTTCGCTTGGGCCTGCCACCATATCGATTGCACAGAAGGAGGAGACGCGGTTCTTTGCAAAGGCGACGAATCTGTTTCCAGGTCCGAATATCTTGTCGACCCTCTCGACGCTCTCCGTTCCATATGCAAGGGCGGCAATTGCCTGCGCTCCGCCCACCTTGAGAACCCTGTCGACACCGCACCTTCTGGCAGTATAGAGGACGATTGGGTCCACTTTTCCCCTCTTTGCTGGAGTTGCAAGCGTCACGCTGCTGCAACCTGCGACCTTGGCGGGGATGCTGAGCATGAGAACTGTGGAAAAGAGAGGTGCAGTACCTCCAGGAACATAGAGTCCGACCTTCTGGATCGGAACGATCCTCCTCCAGCACCTGACACCCTCCATCGTCTCGACGCACTCGCCCTTTGCGACCTGCGCAGTATGGAATGCAGTTATGTTCCTGTATGCGACCTCGATTGCGGCCTTTATCTCGTCGCTGACAAGGCTCTCGGCCTCAGCAAACTCCTCTTCGCCTGCAAAGAGCTCATCGAGGATGCTCTGGTCGAACCTCTCCTCGTACTCCCTCAGGGCTGCATCGCCCCTCTTCACGACATTGTCGATCACTTCATCGACAATAGCTGCTACAGCACTGTCATCGGCAAGCGAGCGCTGGAGCAGCTTCGAATATACTCCCTTTTCGGGATCCAGGAACAAAGGTATTGTGCTCATCGTCTACTCCGTCATCTTCTCGATATTCAGAACGAGGATACCCTCGGCTCCGATGGCCCTGAGGCTCTCGAAGACCTCCCAGAACCTGTCCTCGCTGACAACTGACTGTACAGAGACCCAATCCGTATCCATCAGTGGAGTGACTGTCGGGCTCTTCATGCCTCCGATTATCGCAGCAGCCTTCTCCAGGTTCTCCTTTGGAAGGTTGAAGAGCACGTACTTCTTGTGCTTTGCCAGGTTGACAGCCTCCATTCTGGTAAGCAGTCTCTGAAGAATCGCCCACCTCTCGGGATCCTTCTTCTCCATCTCTGGAACAGCGATCATGACAGCAGAGGTTCTGTAGATAACCTCGACCTCCTTGAGACCATTCATCTTCAGTGTGGTTCCTGTACTTACGAGGTCGCAGATGCAGTCTGCGATTCCGATCTGCGGAGTTATCTCGACAGAGCCGGCCACCTCGACGAAGGAGGCATTCACACCATTGGCCTTCAGGATGTTTCCGGTAATGCGCGGATAGCTTGTGGCGATCCTCTTTCCCTCCAGGCACTTCAGTCCTGTGTACTCCATCTCGTTCGGAACAGCGATCGAAAGGCGGCACTTTGCAAAGCCAAGGTCCTTGATCACATCGAGAGAGTATCCGGACTCGTCATATCCATTTCTTCCGACGATACCGATATCGGCAACACCATCGGCGACCAGGGTCGGGATATCGTCGTCTCTGACGAAGAGGAACTCAAGTGGGAAGTTGGATGCCACGTCCCTCAGGACTCTCTCATCGACACCGAAGTCGATTCCACACGCCTTGATGATCTCCTGACTCTTTTCGCTGAGTCTTCCCTTCTTCTGAAGTGCTATTCTAAGTCTCTTCTCTTCCATATCCTTGTTTCTCCCTACCTCTTAAAAAACGAAAACCTCCGACATGCGGAGGTTCTATATTTTCATGCAGAAATCCAGCCATGCCCCTGATGGTGTCATCGAAAGTGATGGTGGATGTGGTGCTGTCTGATTATCATGGGCAAATTCTAACAACATCGTGACAAAAGCGTCAATGTCTTATTCATTCTTTTCAGTGAATTCCGCCTCTGCAACATTCTGCTGTGGATTTGTGCCCATGATCGTATGGACAAGGCGCCAGGTCCTTATGCCCCACACTACATTCAGCGCACCTATTATCACGGCACCGACACCGATGATTGCCAGGAAGCCGGTGCTTATGAAGTTCGGGCAGAGGAACATTATCACAGAGAGGATCAGCGAGACGATGCCTGTACCGGTGAAGCCGAAGCCGGCACTTGCAGAGTAGAGTATCACAGACTCCAGCAGCTCCGAAAGCGCAGATATGAGCAGCGTGATCGCAATGATGTAGACGATCCAGACTCCAAGCTCCTCTCCACTCCTGCTGGAGGCCATCATTACAGCAAAGACACCTACTACTATATTCAATGCCGACTTGAAGAGGTTGAGAGAGAGCGCAAATGGGCTGATTCCTCTGAGCCTGAATGTGGCAAGCAGTCCAAGTGCTCCGTTGAAGAGGGTATAGAGGCCGAAGCCCATTACCATGATGACTATGGCCTTTTCTGTATTCAGCAGTATGAAGAGTCCAAGACAGACCATCAATGCGCCTGTAACGATCCAGGAGTAGTACTTTTTCATCTTTTATCTCCTTGCCTACTTGTCGCTTTTATTATAGCGTTCAGGAATGAAGCAATACAGAACCCTGATGATCGACCTCGATGGAACGCTATTCGACTTCGGTGCTACTGAAAGGATAGCATTAAAGGAGCTCTTCGACCACCTTGGAATAGAGTGGGATGAAGCGAACAGGTCAATCTACCACGAGAAGAACAACCAGTGCTGGCGCGATTACGAGAATGGCCTCATTACGATGGAGATGCTGAAGATACGGAGAATCCGCGACTTCTATGAAGCACTTGGAATCGAATCGGATGTCGAGAAGGATTCTGTTCTCTACATCGAATTCCTATCCAGGCATGGAATTCCGATCGATGGGGCTCTGGAGACTCTCTCCAGACTGAAGAAGAAGTACCGCATCGTCCTCATAACCAATGGAATAACGAAGATACAGAGAGGACGTCTCAGCTGCATCAGACAGGAGGAGTTCTTCGATGATGTGATAATCAGCGAAGTCATCGGGGTACAGAAGCCACAGAAGGAGTACTTTGACTATGCAATGACAAAGGCAGAGTGCCCCAAGGCAGAGTGCCTTGTAATCGGAGATGGACTCAATTCGGATATAAAGGGTGGCAGGGAGTACGGCCTTGATACCTTCTACCTGCATCTGGGAAAGCCCAATATGGCGAAGGAAGGCGAATATACCTACGAAGCCGACAGCTATGAGAAGCTGTTGGAGATGCTCTACTGCTGAGTGCTGTCGACGCTCACAAGCTCGATATCGAAGATAAGCAGCTGGTTTGGACCTATGACACTGTTTCCATAGCTGCCATATCCAAGCTCCGGATGGATCCAGACTCTTATCTTCTCGCCCTCCTTCATCAGCGAGACAGCCTGGGCAAAGCCCGGAACTGTCTGT
>LVBC01000125.1 GCA_001604265.1 Spirochaetales bacterium Spiro_01 | reverse complement strand
CTTCCGATCTATAAAGCTTGAGGAGAATGTAATCAAGATGAGCAAGGAAAAGGTAGTTCTGGCATATTCAGGTGGTCTCGACACCTCCGTAATTCTGAAGTGGCTTGCCAACAAGGGCTTCGAGGTAATCGCATACGTTGCGGATGTTGGACAGAAGGAGGACTTCGACTATATCGAGAAGAAGGCCTACGCAACCGGAGCCAGCAAGGTCTACATCGAGGATCTGAAGAACGAGCTCGTCACGAACTATGTCTTCCCGGCACTCAAGGCAAATACGATCTACGAGGGCACATACCTGCTTGGAACCTCTCTTGCAAGACCGATCATCGCCAAGAGGCATATCGAGATTGCCAAGAAGGAGGGAACGAAGTACGTTGCCCACGGTGCCACCGGCAAGGGCAACGACCAGGTAAGGTTCGAGTTCGGCTACTACATGAACATGCCGGATGTGAAGATAATCTCCCCATGGAAGGATGCAGAGTTCCTTTCGCAGTTCGAGGGAAGGAGCGATATGCTTGCATACGCAGAGAAGTACAACATCCCTGTCAAGGCCTCCCTCAAGAAGCCTTACAGCGAGGATGCGAACCTCATCCACATCTCCCACGAGGCTGGAATCCTGGAGGATGCTGGCCAGAGGTGCCCAGAGGATGTCTTCTCGTATACAGTCTCCCCTATGGAGGCTCCGGACAAGGAGACTGTGCTTGCGATCGAGTTCGTGGATGGTGTACCTGTGAAGGTCACAAACGAGACTGCGAACGAGAGCTGCACCGGTGCACTCGAGATTATCAACTACCTCAACAGGATCGGTCATGACAATGGAATCGGAAGAGTCGACATGGTCGAGAACAGGTTCGTCGGCATCAAGTCGAGGGGCGTCTACGAGACTCCGGGCTGCGACATCCTCTGGAAGGCGCACCACAATCTCGAGGGGCTCTGCATGGACAAGGAGGCAATGCATCTCAGGGACATGCTCTCTGTGAAGTATGCAGAGCTCATCTACAACGGCTACTGGGGTTCGGCCGAGTTCAACATGCTCACATCTCTCTTTGAGACGAGCCAGAAGAACGTCACAGGAACAGCAAAGGTCGCCCTCTACAAGGGCAATGTGATAAACGCAGGCCTCACCTCTCCAAAGAGCCTCTACAACCAGGAGCTCGGCTCCATGGACAAGGCAGGTGGCTACCATCCACTCGACTGCAAGGGTTTCATCAACATCTCGGCAATCCGCCTCATGGCCTTTGCCCACAGAGAGGGCCAGATCTGAAGGTCTTTGATATTGTTCATTACGGGGGTGTGCAATCACCCCCTTTTTCATTCTCTCCCCTTGAAAAAAAAGTTCATCTATGTCATATTGGCAATACTGTTTTCGTTGAAGACAGAATTTCCGGTATCGTAGGATACTGAGATCCAGAGAAGGGGCTCCTTTTGGAGCAATACGCAAGGAGATTACTATGGCAGTAGTAACAATGAAGAGCCTGCTTGAGTCAGGCGTACATTTCGGCCATCAGACCAAGAGATGGTGTCCAAAGATGGCTCGTTTCATCTTCACAGAGAGAAACGGAATCCACATTATCGACCTCCAGAAGACATCCGCATGCATCGTTGAGGCATACGAGGCTGTCAGAGCACAGGTCAAGAACAACAAGCAGATCCTGTTCGTCGGTACAAAGAAGCAGGCACAGCAGACAATCGAGCAGGAAGCAAAGAGATGCGGAATGCCCTATGTCAACAACCGCTGGCTCGGTGGCATGCTCACCAACTTCACAACAATCAAGAAGTCCATCGCAAAGCTCAAGAGAATCGAGAAGATGGAGGCTGATGGAACCTTCGACTCCCTGACAAAGAAGGAGGTTGCCCTCTATACAAAGGAGAAGGCAAAGCTCGAGAAGAACCTCGGAGGCATCAAGGAGATGACAGAGCTCCCAGGCGCTCTCTTCATCATCGATACAAAGAAGGAAGCTCTCGCAGTTGCAGAGGCAAAGAGACTCGGCATCCCAGTCATCGCAGTCGTCGATACCAACTGTGACCCAACAGACATCACCTACCCTATCCCAGGCAACGACGATGCAATCAGGGCCATCTCTCTCTTCGTCGAGATCATCGCAAATGCAGTTGTCGACGCAGACAACGAGGCAGGCATCCAGATCATCGAGACCCTCGGGGACGATGAGGAGGCACCAGTCGAGGCAGTTCCAGGTCCAAAGGCCGAGGAGATCGATGAGGCCGACTACAGCAAGTACACTGAAGAGAAGTCCGAGGCTGACGAAGAGGCTGAGGAAGAGATCTATACAAAGTAAGGAGTTATTCTATGGCAATCAGCGCAGCAGAAGTAAAGAAGCTTAGAGATATCACCGGAGCTGGCATGATGGAGTGCAAGAAGGCACTCACAGAGGCAAACGGCGACATGGCAGAAGCTGAGAAGATCCTCAAGGAGATGGGTCTTGCAGCAGTTGCAAAGAGACAGGACAGAGCTACTGAGAACGGTAGAGTATTCGTCCTTGCCAAGGGTGACAAGGCCTGCCTTGTCGAGCTCTCCTGCGAGACCGACTTCGTCGCAAAGAACGAGCAGTTCAAGGCTCTCGGAGAGGAGATCTGCCAGGTCGTTCTCGAGAAGGGCTATACCGAAGTCGTTCCAGAGCTCACAGACATGGTCAACGGCCTCATCGCAACAATCAAGGAGAACATGGCCTGCAAGAAGGTCATGCTGATCGACGTTCCAGCAAATGGCATGGCAGCAACCTACCTCCATGGCGAGGGTTCCGTTGCCGTAGTAGTCGTCTTCAAGGCAGACAATGCAGCACTCTTCGAGAACGAGGCTGTCGCTACCTTCTGCCACGACTGTGCTCTGCACGTAGCTGCATACAAGCCACAGTTCCTCTGCTCCCAGGTAATCCCCAAGGAGTTCGAGGAGGCTCAGCTCGACATCTTCAAGGCTCAGGTCGCTCAGCTCGACAAGCCAGAGAAGGTCAAGGAGGGCATCGTCAGAGGCAAGCTTTCCAAGCTCTACAAGGAGATCTGCTTTGTTGACCAGGCATTCGTCAAGGATGACACAATGTCCGTCTCCAAGAAGATGGCAGAGGTTGCAAAGGCAGCTGGCGGAAAGCTCGAGATCGTCTCCTGCAACTACTTCGTTGCCGGTGTATAAGAGGTAGATTACGATGCAGACTGTACTTTCAAACTGCGAAGCAAAGATGAAGAAGTGCATTGCTTCTCTCGAATCAGAGTACCAGACCATGAGAACTGGTAGAGCAAACCCTGCTCTCTTCGACAAGCTCACTGTCGAATACTACGGTGCAGAGACTCCTCTGAACCAGGTAGCATCGATCAGTGTACCGGAAGCCCGCCTTGTCGTCATCCAGCCCTGGGACAAGACTGTACTCCCTGCAATCGAGAAGGCAATCCAGAAGTCGGAGCTCGGTCTCAATCCGAACAACGATGGAAAGCTCATCAGAGTCAACTTCCCAGCCCTCACAGAGCAGAGAAGGAAGGAGCTTGCAAAGAGCGCAAAGCAGACTGCTGAGGGAGCCAAGGTCGCAATCAGGAATGTCCGCCGCGATGCAATGGAGGAGCTGAAGAAGATGCAGAAGGCATCCACAATCAGCGAGGACCAGCAGAAGGAGGGCGAGACAAAGATCCAGAAGATGACTGACAATGCCATCGCTGAGGTCGGAAAGGTTGCAGAGGCCAAGGAAAAGGAGATCATGGAGATCTGATGGTGAATTCACTCCACATTGGTCTGATAATGGATGGAAATGGCCGCTGGGCAACAGCGCGCCATCTTCCGCGCACAGCGGGACACCTCGCAGGGCTCAAGGCCCTGAAGAGGGTTGCTCTGGGTGCAATCAGGAACAATGTCGGATACCTCACTCTCTACTGCTTCTCTACCGAGAACTGGAAGAGACCCAAGGAGGAGGTCGACTACCTCATGGGTCTCTTTTCAGAGAAGGTCACTGGAGAACTTCCCTTCTTCAATGACAATGGAATCAGGCTTCTCTTCCTGGGAGACATGTTCCCTCTTCCATCTGAGGCGCAGGAGGCACTCCACTTCGTCATCGAGAAAACTGCAGCAAACGACAGACTGATAGTGCAGCTTGCAATAAACTACGGTGGACAGGATGAGATATGCAGGGCCGTCAACAGGGCGCTCGAGAAGGGAATAAGCAGGATCACGCCAGATGTGATCAGAAGCAACTTCGACAATCCAGAGGTCCCACCAGTGGATATAATTGCCAGAAGCGCCGGAGAGATGAGACTCTCCAATTTCCTCATCTGGGATGCTGCATATGCAGAGTTCGTTTCATACGAAAAGCTTTGGCCTGATTGGGACGAATATGATATTGTTAATATAATCAAGGCTTTCGGACAGAGGAACCGGAAGTTCGGGGGGTTAGGAAAGTGAATAGATCTTTGATGCAGAGAGTTCTTACTACTGTCATTGCCCTTCCGACCCTTCTATTTCTGATAGTATGCCTCCCACAGCACAACTATCTTGCATTTGCAATCCTCATTGTGGTCATATCCATTCTTGGAAACTACGAGATGTACAATATGCTGACAAAGGGAAAGAACTGGAAGATCCAGAGCCCACCCTGGCTCGGTGCCTTTCTCCCAGCAGCAGCCTACATCCAGTATTCATATCTTCCGGAGTACGACCTCACAACGCTTGTGCTTGTCGTCCTTCTGATATTCGTTTTCTCGCTCGAGATGATCAACGGCTACGATATCGATGGCTACAGAGGTTCTGGAGAGAGGATGGCCGTTAGAGCCTGTCTCCTGGTATACCCTTCTCTCATCGCGACATTCTTCGTCCGCTTCTGCTTCCTTGAGAACGCCTGGGTGTGGATCATCACACTGCTCGGTCTCTGCTTTGCAAGCGATACATTCGCATACGTCTTCGGAATGCTCTTCGGCAAGAACAACAAGGGAATCATCAAAGTATCTCCGAACAAGTCTGTCGCTGGCTATATTGCAGGAATCTCGATTCCGAGCCTGCTGGCTCTTCTACTTACAGCAATATTCCCAATATACGGCATGAATCCTTTCAGCGGCCTGCTGCTCGGTCTTCTGACTGCAGTCGGTGCAGCACTTGGCGATCTGATCGAATCCTGCTTCAAGAGAAGCTCCGGTGTGAAGGATTCGGGTCACGTAATTCCAGGAAGAGGTGGCATGATGGACTCCATCGACTCTCTGCTTGTAGCCGCCCCTATCTTCTACTTCGTCGTCTACATCCTCACCTGATATGAAGAGAGTCGTCGTCCTAGGTGCAACCGGTTCGATCGGAACGACCTTTCTTGAAGCTGTAAGGCACAATAGAATCAATGTAGAGGTCGCAGCTCTTGTTGCGCACTCATCAGAAGACAAGCTCAGGAAGCTGTCAAGAGAGTTTTCCTGTCCATATGCCCTCAACAGGGATTGTTTCGATCTCAAAGCCTTTCTCCGTTCTCTTGATGCCAACATGGCACTCAATGGAATTGCAGGTGCAGAGGGTCTGAAGGCCTCTGTCGCCGCAGTGGATGCAGGATTGAATCTTTCGCTTGCGAACAAGGAGA
>LVBC01000124.1 GCA_001604265.1 Spirochaetales bacterium Spiro_01 | reverse complement strand
TCTTCCGATCTGAAAGTGAAGTATTGTGACTGCGAACAGCACCATGCCCTTCACAGGAGATGGGTAGAGGATAGCATCTGCAGAGCCACCCTTTCCAAGCCTGATGTAGAAGTACGAGACGTAGAGACAGGAGAGGGCCGGCACGAGATTTCCCAGAAAGATTGGACCCGGATGCTGTGGAAAGAGCAGGTTGAGAATGGAAAGCAGAACTCCTGCTGCAATCATTGAGTACCTTGTCCTTCTGCTCTCGTAGATCCTGTGCCTGAAGGAGAACATGAAGGAAAAAAGCTGCCTGTAGCTGTCATACAGCGTCATGGAAGCCGAGAAGAATAGATAGAGGAGAGTCAGGACATAGAGCTGTATCATCGCATTCTGCCTACCATCTCGACAAGCTCCTCGCTTGTGAAGAAGCCCTTCTCGTCCTTCAGGCGGTGGCCTGCCATCTGGTGGTAGAGGCAGGCAAGCTCTGCACTGCCTCCCTGGCTTATCATGCTTGCGATCATACCGGAAAGCACATCGCCGCTTCCTGCAACACCGAGAGCAGGATTGGCTCCATCGACACTGACTATCCTGCGTCCATCTGCGATCGTGACGACACTGCTCTTTGCTATTATCGTGGCCTTCAGGGATTCAGAAAGAGATGAAAGGAGGTCGAAGTACTCGTTCGGAGTGCTGTAGGTCGCATTTCCACTGAGCGTTCTGAGCTCTCCGAGGTGCGGTGTGAATATGAGCCTTGAGCTTTTCACTCTCCTGTTCTCGAGATTCATGAAGGTCCTGATGCCATCTGCATCTATTATGAGAGGACAGTCTGCACTCGAGAGGACCTTCTCGAGCACACTCTCTCTTCCTTCTCCGATTCCAGGTCCGAAGAGTATCGCATCGAACCTCTCTTTTCCACTGTAGCTCTCGAAGCTTCTCACCATAGGAGAGAGGTTCTCCTCTGCCACGATCTGGAGAATCTTCCTGTCCGTATATACTGTGACAAGGCCACAGCCGGAGAGGAAGGCGGACCTGGATGAGAGTCTTACAGCTCCAGTGAAGGCCTCTGAGCCTCCGAAGATCGCAATGTGCCCCCTCCTGTTCTTGTAGCTGTCCGCATCCATCCTCGGAAGACGGAGATCCGTCTCCTCCATCAGACAGTGAGAGCCTGCTACACTCTTCATGGCATCGGGAGCAAATGAGGGGTTCACGACCTTGACAGTACCACAGAAGGCGCGGCCGGAGGGGGTGAAGAAGCACCTCTTTGCAAAACCGAAGGTGATCGTCCTCTCTGCCTTGACTATCGATCTGTAGGTAGCAGAGTCTCCCAGGCCGGAGGGACAGTCTATGCTTATCACACGGGCCCCAAGTCCGTTTATCTTGTCGATTACTCTGGCGCCCTCCTCTCTCACATCGCCCTTCAGCCCTATTCCATAGACTCCGTCGATGACAAGGTCCCCTTCGATGAGGGAGGTGAATGGAACTCCGAAGAAGGTCGCGATCGCTCTCTGCTTTGCCCTCTCAGGACTCTCAGAGCCCTTCAGTGCGCAGATCCTCACGTTCTCGTAGCCACGGGAGAAGGCGATCCTGGCCGCTGCGATTGCATCGGCGCCGTTGTTGCCACAGCCTGCAACGAAGATGCAGGATCTGCTCTGCCTTATATCCTTTTCTATCTCGTAGAAGAAGCAGAGCGCTGCATTCTCCATCAGCGAAAGGGATGGGAGTGCGAACTCCTGCTGTGTAATTGTGTCAAGATTCTTCGCCTCGGCAGCGGAAAGGAGGTACTGCATGATTAGAATCTACACTCTTTTTGCACAGCAGTCCACCATTGAAAAGGAAGAAGGATGATTGTATGGTCCTGAATCGCTTGACAGAGCAGAAGGGTACAAATATCCTATTGATGCCCGGGGTGGCCATGTGCCTGAGATTAGACCCGTTACCTGATCTGGATAATGCCAGCGTAGGAAGCGCCTTTGATTTCAAGTTCCGGACAAGTCACTTTCAAGGAGGAGTTCTTGTGAAAAGACTCATTTCTTCAATTCTTGTTCTCGTACTTCTTCTCACTTCACTACTCGCACAGCCTGTGCAGGAAAAGCCAGAGGTAGAAACTGAGAAGACCCTCACACTCTACTGCTACGATGCATTCTCATCCGAGTGGGGCTCAGGCCCTACCCTGATCCCTCTATTCGAGGAGAAGACCGGCATCAAGGTAGATGTCGTCTCCACTGGAGATGCTGTCGAGATGCTCAACAGAGCGATCAGCGAAGGCGACCAGTGCCCTGCAGATATCGTCATGGGAATCAGCGACGACACAGCAAGTGCTGCATACCGTTCTGGCCTCTTTGCCTCCTACGATTCTCCAATGCTGAATGATGTCGACTCCTCTCTCCTCTTCGACAGCGAGAAGAGACTGCTTCCCTTCGACTACGGTGCCTTTGCATTCGTCTACGACACCCAGTCCACAGTTCCAGAACCAAAATCGCTGGACGACCTTAAGGATCCTATCTACAAGGACAAGATCATCCTGATAGACCCAAGGACCTCCTCTGTAGGACTTGGTCTACTTCTCTGGACCATCGAGGTCTACGGTGAGGATGGGTATCTCGACTGGTGGAGATCTGTCGGTGAAAATGCCCTTACAATTGCAGATAGCTGGTCAAGTGCCTATGGTCTCTTCACTGAGGGCGAGGCTCCGATCGTCATCTCCTACACCACCAGCCCTGTCTACCATGCAATGTGGGAAAACAGCACCAGATACAAGGCACTTATCTTCCCAGAGGGACACTCCCAGACCATCGAGGGCATCGGTATCATGAAAAACAGCAAGCATAGAGCCGAGGCTGAGGCGTTTGTCGACTTCATCCTCTCCGAAGGCCAGGTCGAGACCGCTGTTGCCAACTCCATGTACCCAGTCTCCTCAAAGGTCGTCCTTCCAGAGGAGTACAAGTACGCTCCAGTTCCAGAGAAACTTCTCCGAATCGAAGCCGAGACGATCAGCGCAAACCTTGAAAGGTGGACCGACGAGTGGACAAAGGCAATGATCAGGTAGTCCATTCTGCTGATCGCATCAGATATCTATCTGCAGGTCTTCAGCTACAGAAGACCTGCTTCAGTAAATAGCTGCAAAGCCCGGGATAACCATAGGCCTGAGATCAGACGATTGCTCATCCGGGAAAGCACATCACGAAGGAGTTTTATGAAAAGACTCATATATGCAATTCTTATCCTTATTCTTCCACTCTCTCTCTTTGCTGCAGCTGAGAATGAGAAGAGTTCTGCAGATGCAGAAAGGTCACTGACACTCTACTGCTACGATGCATTCTCTTCCGAGTGGGGCTCA
>LVBC01000123.1 GCA_001604265.1 Spirochaetales bacterium Spiro_01 | reverse complement strand
GGAATCGGAAGCAAGGTCGTGCATCTCCTTCCTGTCCGTCTTCATATCGAAGAGCTGGAAGATGTTCCCACATGGGTAGTAGATAAGCTTGTAGTCCCTGTCTCTTATCATTCTAGTGGCCTTCTCTCCCTCACTGACCTCTCCATAGAGGTACTCGTGCCTCTTCTCTGTAAAGAGAGGAATTCCTTCGACTGTTCCTGGAATATCTATATCGCAGAGAGAGAGAAGCGTCGGCATGACATCTGCAAGAGATGCAAGCTTGCTTCTATCGATGCTCTCCTTTCTTTCAAGGATGCTCCTGCCTGCGAAGATCAGAGGAACCCGTGCTGACTCCTCATACATCAGCCTCTTTGCCACCATATTGTGGTTGAAGAGCATGTCGCCGTGGTCTGCAAGGAAGACGATTATACCGAAGGTGATGAATAAAGCTATAATGCTCGTCTTTTTCCTGCGTCTGACCATGTGGCACATTATAGCATACAGGGTTCCTGATTTTGAGAAAACTTCAGAGCAGACAAAAAAGCTCCCACATCACTGCGGGAGCCTTCTGGATGATCTACCATACGAAGAATCACTTCTTCTCGGCAGCCTTCTTCTCTTCGTACTTCTTCTTCAGCTCGTCGGAGACGCTCATTGGAACCTTTCCGTACTTGGAGACCTCCATTGTGAACTCTGCCTTGCCCTGGGTAAGGGAGCGGAGAACTGTGGAGTAGCCGAACATCTCTGAAAGTGGTACTTCAGCGATAACGCGGCACATATTGCCCTCCTCGGTGGAGGAGATGATCATACCTCTTCTCTGGTTGATGGAACCGAAGATGTTGCCCTGGAACTCGGATGGTCCCTCTACCTCGACCTTCATGATAGGCTCGAGGATAGCTGGCTTTGCCTTCTCGTATGCTTCACGGAATGCGCCCATTGCTGCAGTCTGGAATGCCATATCAGAGGAGTCGACTGGGTGCCATGCACCATCGTTCACGACACATCTTACGCCAACGACAGGGAAGCCGATCTGGGTACCCTTGACCATTGCTCTCTGGAAGCCCTTGTCACAGGATGGGATGTACTCGGTAGGAATTGCACCACCCTTGACCTCGTCGACGAACTCGTAGTTCTTGAGATCCTCGCCTTCGGTCTGGACGATAGGCTCGATGTAGCCGGCAACCCTTGCGTACTGACCGGAACCACCAGTCTGCTTCTTGTGGGTGAAGTTGAAGTCTGCCCTCTGTGTGATTGCCTCTCTGTAGGCTACCTCAGGAGCACCGACTCTTACCTCTGCCTTGTACTCTCTCTTCATTCTCTCAATGTAGACGTCGAGGTGAAGCTCGCCCATGCCCTTGATGATGGTCTGAGAAGATTCAGGATCGACATAGGTCTGGAAGGTCGGGTCCTCCTTGGTGAATCTGTTGAGAGCCTTTGCCATGTTGTCGGCGGACTTCTTGTCTACCGGCTCGATAGCGAGGGAGATTACTGGATTAGGTACATACATGGAGGTCATGGAGTAGTTGTACCTAGGATCGCAGAAGGTATCACCTGAAGCACAGTCGATACCGAAGAGTGCTGCGATCTCACCACAGCCGGCCTCGTTGATATCCTCCATGGAGGATGCGTGCATCTTTACAAGACGACCGATCTTGAACTTCTTGCGGGTTCTGGTGTTGAAGAGCTCGTCGCCCTTCTTGATCTTGCCCTGATAGATTCTGATGTAGGTCAGCTGACCATACTGTCCATCCTCGAGCTTGAAGCCGAGAACTACTGGTGGAAGATCCGGGTCGGATGGGAGCTCGACCTCCTTCTCGCCCTGATCCAGGTCAAGTGCATAGTTCTTGACATCGGTCGGGTTTGGAAGGTAGTCGATGACTGCATCGAGCAGAGGCTGGATGCCCTTGTTCTTGTATGCAGAGCCCATGAAGACTGGGCAGAGGCGAAGAGCGATTGTCTCCTCTCTGACGACCTTCTTGATGAGCTCGACTGGAATCTCCTCCTCCATCAGCATTGCTTCCATGAGCTCCTCGGAGTTCATGGAGATGGTATCGAGAAGCTCCTCTCTCTTCTTGTTTGCCTCGTCGACGAGGTCTGCTGGAATCTCAGCGACCCTGAGCTCGATTCCGTCTTCGCCTGCGTCGAAGTAGTAGGCCTTCATCTCTACAAGGTCAACGACACCCTGGAGCTTGTCCTCGAGACCGATTGGAATCTGCATGAGAACAGCGTTGAGTCCGAGCTTGTCGATGAGCTGCTGCTTTACGCGGTATGGGTTTGCACCGGAGCGGTCGCACTTGTTGACGAATGCGATGCGTGGTACATGGTATCTCTTCATCTGGCGGTCAACTGTGATGGACTGTGACTGGACACCAGCAACAGAGCAGAGTACGAGAATTGCACCATCGAGAACTCTGAGAGATCTCTCTACCTCGATTGTAAAGTCTACGTGGCCCGGGGTATCGATGATGTTGATTTCGTGGCCCTTCCAGGAGACATTGGTAGCAGCGGAAGCAATTGTGATACCTCTCTCTCTTTCGAGCTCCATGGAGTCCATGGTAGCACCTACACCATCCTTACCGCGGACATCGTGGATTGCGTGGATCTTGCCGCTGTAATAGAGGATTCTTTCAGAGAGTGTGGTCTTACCGGAGTCGATATGAGCACTGATACCAATGTTCCTCATATCAAGAAGTTGCTGGTTAGTAGCCATTTTATTTAACCTCACAAATAAAGTTCAATTTTACAATATGGACACAATATCCCCACTTGGATACTGACAATCCGAGTTGGCATATTATTGTTTTTACGGCATTTATGCAAGTGCCTATCTGTCAAAAGGCAAAAGAGATATTCTTCTATCCTATCAATTAATATATATAGGCCATAAATAGATCGATATCATTCGGCCCACTCTCTTGAACTGAAAGGCCAATGCTCCTAAATTCAAGGTATGAAAGTCTTCATCACACGTCACGGCAAGACCGACTACAACGAAAGACAGCTGGTATGCGGAGTCCTGGAATCCCAGCTTACAGAGGAAGGAAGGGCCCAGGCAGAGGAGCTTGCCAGAATACTGGAAAGAGACCAGGAAAGAAACCGTATCTGCCACATATTCTCATCTCCACTGAAACGGGCTGTCGAGACAGCCGGCTACGCTGCAAGGGCACTGGGTCTTGAAATCCAGACGGACGAGAGGCTCATGGAGGTGCACTTCGGCTCCTGCGAGGGCGTAGGCTGGGATGACGAGGAGTTCGTCCGGGTGAAGAGGAACCCATTTCTGCGTTACAGGGGCGGAGAGTCCACGATCGATGCCGCGCACAGGGCCTACTCCTTCATGGACGATCTCAGAAGCTGGAAGCTCGATGGAAATGTCCTCATCGTCTGCCACGGCACCTTTGCCAGGATCCTCTCGACATACTTTGTCGACTATACGCTGGACGAGTACTGGTCCACCAGGTGGAAGAATTGCGAACTTAGAAGCTATGAGCTCTGAGATTTTATTTATTTATTTTAATCTGATAATTGTATATATTCGAATTAGGAGTCCAACTATGGCAACTGTATTTGAAATGATAATAAATGGGGACATCCCATCGACAAAGCTCTATGAAGACGACCTCTGTCTTGCAATACTCGACATCAACCCGATCAACAAGG
>LVBC01000122.1 GCA_001604265.1 Spirochaetales bacterium Spiro_01 | reverse complement strand
AACTGGTTGAGCCAAAAAGAAGGCCTTCCCGTTGCCTATAGACTGTGTGGAGAACCTTCTGAAGGGCAAATGTTAGACGCGAATGGTAATGTAACTACGGACATAACGAAAGTGCTCGGCTACAGACTTCCGACAGAGGCCGAATGGGAATATGTAGCACGCGGTGGTAAACACCACTCGCCATACAAATACTCGGGGAGTAACAACGTGGATGAAGTGGCCTGGTACGGGGGCAACTCGGGAATCAAGACCCACGAAGTCGGGTCGAAATTTCCAAACGCTCTCGGTATATACGATATGTCCGGAAATGTATGGGAGTGGTGCAGTGACGGGTATGGAAACTACTCCAGTTCGGCGCAGACAAACCCGTACAACAGTACAGCTGGTTCGTACCGGATGGTTCGTGGTGGCAGCTGGCTCAGCCTCGCAACGTTCGTACGGGTAGCTCTCCGCAACTTCTACTCGCCCACTGGCACGTACCGCGACCTGGGGTTCCGTATTGCAAGGACGGTGCCATATGAAGGAAAGAATAGACCTCCACTAGCTCCGTACAAACCCAGTCCCTCATACGAGTCGGTTGATATGGCAACATCATTAACTCTGCGTTGGGACAGTTATGATCCGGATGATGATACTATGACTTACGATGTATATTTTGGGACGGACGCCAAATCGATGACAAAGGTATCCACAAACCAGAGTGAAAAGACGCTGAATAGAAGGGATCTATTAAAAGGAACTACCTACTACTGGAAAGTGATAGCAACGGACAGTAAGGGGGCAACCGAAGAGGGACCAGTGTGGAGTTTTACGACAAAAGAAAACAGCAAACCTACTCTGCCGTCAAATCCAAATCCTGCAAGCAACGCGACGAACCAGCCAACAACGATAACCTTAAGCTGGGAATGCAGCGACCCTGACGGAGATACACTTACATACGATGTTTACTTCGGAACGAACAGCAACCCGACGACAAAGATATCCACCAGCGAGGGTGGAAGAACACTGAACAGAAGTAACCTATCATACGGGACAACACACTACTGGAAGGTAGTGGCTAAGGACAGCAAGGGAGCAACTACCGAGGGACCTGTGTGGAGATTCACAACATTAGCAGTTCCAGAAATGGTCCTTGTAGAAAAAGGCAGCTTCACTATGGGCGACACGTGGGGTGGAGGAGAAAGTGATGAATACCCCATTCACCAGGTTACGCTAACCTATGACTTCTATATGGGGAAGTATGAAGTCACATTCAACGAGTACGATGCCTTCTGTGAGGGTACTGGCAAGAGTAAAGCAAGCGATAAAGGTTGGGGAAGGGGAACCAGACCTGTAATGAATGTCAGCTGGTGGGATGCGATAGCCTACTGTAACTGGTTGAGCTTAGAAAATGGACTGCCGGTAGCATACAGAATAAAGGGAGAAGTCAACGAAGGTGAATTACTTGATTCAAGGGGCAATGTAACTACAGATATAACTGAGGTAGTAGGGTACCGGCTACCGACTGAAGCAGAGTGGGAATACGCGGCCAGGGGTGGGAACAAGAGCAAGGGATACAAGTATTCCGGTAGCGATAATGTTGGTGACGTCGCCTGGTATGATTCAAACTCTGGATACAAGACCCAAGAAGTAGGCACCAAGGTGCCTGACGAGCTGGGGATCTATGATATGTCCGGAAACGTATGGGAGTGGTGCTCAGACTGGAAGGGAAATTACTCTAGTTCGGCGCAGACAAACCCGTACAACAGTACAGCTGGTTGGCTCCGGGCGATTCGTGGCGGCAGCTGGTTCAACAACGCGACTAGCGTACGGGTAGCGAATCGCTTCGGCTACTCGCCCACTTACACGAGCAACTTCCTGGGGTTTCGTATTGCAAGGACGG
>LVBC01000121.1 GCA_001604265.1 Spirochaetales bacterium Spiro_01 | reverse complement strand
TAGAAAGTAATAATTTGTATTTTTTTTAGCAACTTTATATACCGAAATCAGAATGATTTCTTGAATAATAATAGAACAGAGGGACAAAATATGATCCTGGCCAGCAATCTGACCAGGATCAATAGGATCTAGAAGTTCAGAGTATCCGAAAGCGTTGCGACCATCACAGCCTTGATAGTGTGCATTCTGTTCTCGGCCTCATCGAATACTACGCTGTTCCTGCTTCTGAAGACCTTGTCGGTAACCTCCATCTCATCGAGGCCGAAGGTCTCCTTTACATACTTGCCAGTCGTGGTATTGAGATCGTGGAAGGATGGAAGGCAGTGCTCGAAGAGACAATCCGGATTTCCGGTAGCGGCCATCAGAGCATCATTCACCTGGTAATCCTTCAGAAGTGCAATCCTTTCTGCCATGAGGTCCTCTTCACCCATCGAGCACCAGATATCCGTGTAGATGATATCAGCGCCCTTCACAGCCTCCTTGATATCGTCGCTGATCGTTATCTTCGATCCGCTCTCCTTTGCGAAGGCCTCGCACTCCTTTCTGAGCTTTTCTGCAGGGAAAAGTGATTTCGGAGCAGCGATTGCAAAGTCCATGCCGACCTTTGTTGCACCAATGAAGAGAGCATTTGCAACATTGTTCCTACCATCTCCAACGAAGCACAGCTTCATCTGGTCAAGAGGCTTTCCAAGGTGCTCCTGAGCGGTCAGGAAGTCTGCCAGTACCTGTGTCGGGTGGTCATCATCCGTCAGGCCATTCCAGACCGGGACCTTGGCATACTCTGCAAGCTCCTCGACTATCTTGTGGGCAAAACCTCTGTACTCGATGCCATCATACATCCTGCCAAGTACATTGGCTGTATCCTCCAAGGACTCCTTCTTGCCCATCTGGCTGTTTGTCAGGAAGGTAACACCTGCACCCTCATCGAAGCAGGCGACCTCAAAGGAGCAGCGGGTCCTTGTGGAGGTCTTGTCGAAAAGGAGGACAACATTCTTGTCGGCAAGCAGCTTGCCCTTTACACCTTCAGCGCACTCCTGATGCTTCTTTTTCTTCTTCAGCTCGGCTGCAAGAGCGATGAGATACAGAATCTCATCCTTTGTATAATCTTTGAGAGTAAGAAAGCTTCTTCCCTTCAGGTTCATAATTATTAAACTCCTATGCAAAGAGAATACCGATTTGCCCAGTTAGAGTCAACTATTTATGCAATTCCGATTGCATAAATATGCATTACTCTTCTTCTGGAAGGTCGACATCAGGAAGCTCCATTCCGGAGAGTCTTGCCTCGATTCTGCCGCTCTTGAGCGAGAGATCCTCAAGCCTCTTGGCAGCCATATCGACACTCTTCTCTGCGAGCTTCAGATTCTCGGAAAAGACTGCAAAGCTGCGTCTCATCTGGGCAAACAGCCTCCACACTTCATAGCTTCTCTTCTCGACGGCCAGAGTCCTGAAGCCCATCTGCAGACTGTTAACAAGAGCAGCAAGCGAAGAGGGTCCGGCAAGTGTTACACGGAACTTCTGCTGAAGCTCTGCACCGAGGCCAGAGACAGAAAGAAGCTCTGCATAAAGGGATTCTGTTGGAACGAAGAGGATTGCAAAGTCGGTAGTCAGCGGTGGATTGATGTACTTGTCCCTGATATCCTTGGCTTCGCTCAGGACCCTGTTCTGCATCGCCTTTCTGAAATATCTGACTGCTTCAAGGTCTCCAAGCTCCTGTGCCTTCAGGTAGTTATCGTAGTCCTCTCTTGGAAACTTCGAATCTATAGGAAGATAGACAGACTCTCCATCCTGCGATCCCGGCATCTTTATAGCAAACTCGACCACTTCACTGCTTCTGGGTCTTGGATGGTAGTTGAGAACATACTGCTCTGGAGTCAGTATCTCTTCCAGAATTGCGTGGGCCTGCACCTCACCCCAAACCCCTCTGGTCTTCACATTGGAAAAGAGTCTGGACAGGTCTCCGACATTCTTTGCCAGTCCCTGCATCTCACCAAGCCCCTTGTAGACCGATTCGAGCTGCTTCTGAACCTGCTCGAAGGATTTCGAGAGTCTGGTCTCCAATGTACTCTGCAGTCTCTCTTCTACTGTGACTCTTATCCTCTCAAGCTGCTCGGCATTCTCCCGCCTGATACCCTCCATGCTGTGATGAAGAGAGGTTTCCAATGTCCTGTTCCGCTCATCCAGGGCATCAAATCGCTTGTCTATCGTCTCTCTGAAGCTTTCAAGGGCATCGTGAAGGTCCTTTGTCTGCTCCCTTCCAAGTCGCAGCATCCGGTTTTCAGAGCCGCTACGTCCTGTCCTGAATATGACGATAAGAAGAAGTAGTATATTTGCAAGTGCAAGTGCAATTAGAATCTGAAGGTAGTCCATATATACATCATAGGACAAAGTGAAGCGATTTTAGCAATCCGATGGTGATAAAAACAGCAATCAGGGAAGAAAAACAGTTTTTTTGACTGCTTACGTAAGAACAGGACCCATCCTCCCAGATGGATCCTGCTGTTCCCTAGTTTCTATATGGAACTTACTTTATGAGTACTACTTCACCATTCGGATAGTGCTCTGCGACATACTTCGTGACCTCTTCGCTCTTCAGAGCCTTTACAAGAGCGACGATACCAGGATTGTTCTCATTGCCTGCCTTGACTGCGATGACATTCACATATGGAGAGTCTGCACCCTCGACAAAGAGGCCATCCTTGGTTGCAATCAATCCTGCAGGAATTGCATAGTTGCCGTTGATGATTGCAGCATCTACATCCTCATAGGTCCTTGGCAGAGAAGCAGCTTCGATCTCGACGAACTTGAAGTTCTTAGGATTCTCTACGATATCTGCAGGGACAGCTTCCAGACCCACATCTGCCTTGAGCTTGAGGAGGCCGGCAGACTGGAGAAGCAGGAGAGCCCTTCCTTCGTTCGTAGGATCGTTCGGAATGGCAATCATAGCACCATTTGGAAGATCTGCAAGGGCCTTATGCTTCTTGGAGTAGAGTGCAATAGGTTCGATATGTACGCCACCTGCATTCACAAGGTGGAAGCCTCTCTCGTTGTTGAAGGAGTCGAGGTATGGGATATGCTGGAAGAAGTTAGCATCCAGATCTCCAGACTCGAGTGCTTCATTGGGTGTCACGTAATCTGTGAATTCGACGATATCGAGCTTGTAACCCTGTGCAGCCAGATCGTCGACGACGAGCTGGAGAAGAGGTACATGAGGATCAGGAGTTGCACCGATCTTGATGACATTCTCACTCTTCTTCGATTCTGCTGCTCCCTGAGCGAACAGAGCAGTTGCAATAAAAGCAATAAGCAATGCGGTTGTAAGCTTTTTCATATTTTCTCCTTATATGGTTTCTTTATTA
>LVBC01000120.1 GCA_001604265.1 Spirochaetales bacterium Spiro_01 | reverse complement strand
TCAAGGCCCTGAAAATCCATGAGGAAGCAGCGGATACGGACGAGAACAGGAGAGAGGAACTGCTGTCCTGGTGCTATAGTGCTGCAACTTGTGCGAAATTATCGGTATCTATAGCTGTATAAACGAAATACATGTGTTTTGGGCTGTAGTCCCTTAATTTGTTGACAGTAGTTGAATGCTCCAATACTATTTACATGCTATACTCGTTTCCGGGTGCCAGTATCCACGACAGCAGGTCTTATTGAAAGCCAATCATGATGGATGATCTCCTGGATTGTTCTGGGCCTTCAACTGGCTTCTATGAGATGAAAATGAAGGCAGGGACTGTCAATAAAGAGGCTGCTTGCCGTGCGGAATATGCACTTGGCCCTGCTATAATGCAGATGGCAGCCTGGGCTATGGATACAGGCGTGAGCGGAATGACTGAGAATAGAAAGGGAAGTGTGCCATGGAAAGAAAGCTGTTCATATTCGATGTAGGCGGTGTAGTGATATACGATACTCCGATAATAGAGGAGTTCGCAGAAAAGTACTCTCTCGACTTCGATGAGGTCTTCAGGGACTGGAAATACTACAACAAGCCACTGATGGATGGATATCTGGATGTAGGTGTCTTCTACAGGATGCTTGAGCACAAGTACAAAATAGACCTCTCGAATGACAACATAATGGTCACCTGCTACCATCCCGAGGAGAACAGACCTCTCAAGAAGATTGTCGGAATGCTGAGAGAGA
Source organism: Spirochaetales bacterium Spiro_01 (assembly GCA_001604265.1). Taxonomy (GTDB): domain Bacteria; phylum Spirochaetota; class Spirochaetia; order Sphaerochaetales; family Sphaerochaetaceae; genus Bullifex. Next base: position 1,305 of record LVBC01000120.1, on the reverse strand, counting down.
AGGGTCACAGAGTGGTCACCGGCTCGAACACCTTCGCACCTCACTGGGACTATCTCAAGGCGATGGATCCAAGCCCGATTTCCGGTTTCGATCACCTGTATGCTTCCCATGAGATTCACTTCTCGAAGCCTGAGAAGGCCTTCTTCGAATACATAATAGAGAGCGAGGGCTTCGATAGGAAGGATACCTTCTTCTTCGATGATGTGCCTGCCAATGTTGACTCTGCAGCCTCAGTCGGGCTGAATGCCTTCCACTACAGGCTCAACAACGATGAGCTGCTTGAATACCTGAAGCCGTATCTTGGATAACAGAAACGGGACCATCGCACCAGCGACAGTCCCGTTCTTTTCGTCCAGAGGATCAGACCAGACCCTGGATTATGATCACTGCAATGAGGATCGGAAGAATCCATCTGAAGTAGTGCTTCATCCATGGTCTTATCTTCATTCCGTCTCCGATGTTCGCTTCCTCAGCATACTTATCGAAGCCCCAGCCCCACTTGGTGACACAGAAGAGGAGGAATATCAGGCTGCCGATAGGAAGCAGCAGGTTGCTGACGATGAAGTCCTCGGAATCGAGAATATCGCGTCCTCCGATCAGATGCACGTTCGAAAGCAGGTTGTAGCCCAGTGCACAAGGAATGCTTCCGATGAGGATTATGAAGAACCAGATGAGACAGGACCTGTTCCTCTCCCAGCCGAAGTTGTCCATTCCAGCTGCTATGAGGTTCTCGAAGACTGCAACTACAGTAGAGAAGCTTGCAAAGGTCATGAAGAGGAAGAAGAGAGTTCCCCAGATTCTTCCTCCGACCATATTCATGAATACATTTGGAAGTGTGATGAATATGAGTGCAGGGCCGGCATTCGGCTCGATGGAGAATGAGAAGCAGGCCGGGAAGATGATGAGACCGGCCATGAGTGCGACGAATGTATCGAGAGCGATGATGGAGAAGGACTCCTTTGCAAGGCTCATGTTCTTTGACATGTAGCTTCCGAATATCTCCATTGCACCGATACCGAGAGAGAGTGTGAAGAAGCTCTGGTTCATCGCAGCTGTAATGATGTTGCCAAGTCCAGCCTCCTTTGCTCTTGCAAAGTCCGGAAGCAGATAGAATTTCAGACCGGACGAGGAGCCTGGGAGCATCATGGAGTGGATTGCGAGGATCAAGATGAGTGCCATCAGACCGATCATCATGACCTTCGTTATCTTCTCGATGCCCTTCTGGACGCCGAGACGGCAGACGATGATGCCCAGGACTACTGTGATGAACATGAAGCCAGTCATCTGGACAGGATCTGCAAGCAT
>LVBC01000119.1 GCA_001604265.1 Spirochaetales bacterium Spiro_01 | reverse complement strand
ACGGTGTAGCAATTTTCCGCCCAGGAAAGGAGCTCAAGGATTCCGTATGGAACCTCCGCGATTCGAACAGCGAGGACTTCGAGTAAGATTATTGGAGAAACTCTGTTTTGAAGAACTTTTATAACAGAAGAAACCTCAGGACCTACTGTTCTGAGGTTTTTGTATTATTGGTTTCTGCGTTCATCTACTCTCTTGCCTTCCCTGGCTTCGTTACCAGCAGGGGCTGGGGCTTCGTTGCCTTCTTTGCCCTGATTCCCGTCCTTGCTGTGATCAGGAATACCTCCGTATTCGCATCCGCCCTCTATGGCTTTGTTTTCGGAGTTTCCTTCTACCTCTGCTTCAACTACTGGCTTCCGGGCTTTCACAAGCTTGCCATATTGATTGTCACTGTGATCAAGGGAACAGAGATGGTCTTCCTGTTCCTCTCCCTGAAGGCCGCAGACAGGTTCTTCAGGAGGTTCTCGTATATCGTGCAGGCGATAATCTGGGTCGCATACGCATACCTGGCCGAGAGCTGGTTTGCCGGCTATCCATATGGGAACATCGGCTATTCGCTCTACAGATATCTGCCCCTCATGCAGATCGCAGAGTTCACTGGAGTCTGGGGAATCATCTTCCTCATGATCCTTCCGCAGGCCTTCCTGGCCCGCTATGTGGCAGATCTCTTCCGTGGCAGCGATCCGTCCTTCGTTTCGTATCTCAGGAAGAACAGGGTCTTCCCTGTCGTATATATACTCATCTTCATCCTCTGGCTGACCTTCGGTCTTGCAAGGTGTGCCAAGTGGAGTTCGGAGGAGCCTGACAGGTACTGGAGAGTTGCTGCAATCCAGCACAACCATGACTCCTGGAAGGGTGGACTCGAGACCTACAGGAGCAACTTCAGCAACCTCAGAAGACTCTCGCTCGAGGCGATCAGAAGGGATCCCGAGGTCGTTGTCTGGTCCGAGACTGCATTCGTTCCCTCCGTCGACTGGCATATGAGCTACTCATACGAGGAGACCGACAAGATCATGAGCAACAAGAAGACTGCAAAGCTCGTAAAGGAGTTCGTCGAATTCGGTGAAGAGCTTGGTCTTCCTCTGGTCACTGGAAATCCGAGAGGTGTCCTGAAGGACCCATCCAAGGGGCCGGTACTCGAGGATGGAACACTCAACCGAATGGACTACAACACTGTAATCCTCTTCGATGAGGGCAGGATAAAGCAGAGCTATGCAAAGCAGCATCTGGTCCCATTCACAGAGCACTTCCCATATGAAAAGCAGCTTCCCTGGATGTACAGGATGCTGCTTGCGAACGACTACAACTGGTGGCTCCCGGGGGATGAAGCTGTCGTCTTCGAGGCATCCGGCGTGAAGTTCTCTACTCCTATCTGCTACGAGGACACCTTCGGCTACCATACTGCAGAGTTCGTCGAGAATGGTGCCGAGGTCATCCTGAATCTTACTAATGACCGCTGGTCCGGCTGTGCAGAGGCGGCTGTGCAGCATGCTGCAATTGCTGTGCTCAGAAGCGTAGAGACCCGAAAGAGCATGGTAAGGAGCACCAACTCCGGCCTTACCTGCATGATCCTGCCAACAGGAAGGATCGTCGACCCTGTAGAGCAGTTCAAGCAGACCTGGCACATCTACGATGTTCCAGTCTACAGCTCCGAGCGCCCAGATACCTTCTATGTAAAGCATCCCGATCTGCTTGCGCACATTGCTGTATACCTCTCTGCAATTCTCCTTGCTGTCGGCCTTGTGCTTGCCATCGTGAGAAGTGCAGGAAGGAAGAAGGAAGTACGCTGAGCCGATCGGCACGGACATTTCCATAGAATCAGTCTGAAAGATGGTAAGTGCGTCCATTTGCAGCTTTCTGCTTCTGGGCGCATTCCTGCTCATAATGGAGCCTCCTGGGAATGAAGACCTTGTTG
>LVBC01000118.1 GCA_001604265.1 Spirochaetales bacterium Spiro_01 | reverse complement strand
TTCTGACACTGCCGAAAGATTGATATGTCTTATTTCTGAAAAGAATCCTTATGTGCAGTTCACGGTCTTTGAAACAGTTTTGATGAACGAGTTTTTAACCCATCTGATTGCGCAGAATACGGTTTTTATACAGGTTGAGAAGGAAAGCAGCATCTATGTTTTCCGATTTCTTCAGGAACAGGGGATTCAGAATGTCATGTATAAACCCAGCAAAAATGATTTTGATCTGTATTGGGCAAAAGACAGTGTCATTGTAACGGATTTGATATCGGAGGCACCGGTCCGGATGAGTAAGCCTCACTATATAATGTTGGAGAAAATGCTCGTTGACATGTCTGCTGACAAAATCATAGCTACAACGTTCAGCAAAGCGGAATTGCCTGATGTTTACGAACAGGCACAGAGACGGTATCTTCTGGATAAAGTGAGGATGCTGAGATATGCCCGCAGGCGTAACCGGCAGGAAGTACTATTGAAATATCTTGAAGGGAGTAAAGTAGAAGATGCTACTTCGTGAAAACTATACAGCGGAACACATTTCAAGGCTTAGGGAAGAAACCGGGGCGGATCCCTCCATTCTGGAAAGGACGGTATTCGCTTTTGGTCTTCTTGAAGCCATCCGGAGTGTTGACATGCCCTTTATTATCAAGGGCGGTACGTCACTTCTGGTTACACAAGACAATGAGCTCTGGCCTATAGGAGTGGGTGGAGTTCGACAGTTTTCTGCAATTAATTCCTATTAAACAAATGGGTATTGAAATCCGCTCTGCATTCTGCTATATTGCGTGTATATTTCTTTGTGGAGGTAAGGCTATGTCGAACAATGTTCTCATGATGTATGCTGGATTCTCCATGATGTGCCCGTCCAGGGCATGATTACTTCTTTTCAACCAATCCATTTTTATTTTATTGTTATAGGGTCCCATAAGGGGACATAGTGTCGAAATCTACCACTAAAGGTGGTGAACATAAAAAGGAATAGAATATGAAGAAGATCGTTGTTATCGCTCTGGTTGCACTTCTTGCAATCGCTACAGTTTTCGCACAGGGTTCTAAGGAGGGAGATGCAAAGGCTCCTGCAAAGATCGGTATCCCAGACGATCCGACCAACGGTGCAAGAGCAATCAAGCTGCTCGAGGCTGCAGGTCTCATCGAAGTCGATCCAGCTGTTGGCTATTCGCCAGAGCTCAAGGATGTAACCAAGTACATCTACAATATCGAGATCGTTCCTACAACTGCAAATACACTTACATCCACACTCGATGACTTTGCAGCCTCTACGATCAACGGAACCTATGCAACCAGCTACGGTCTCGTTCCATCCAAGGATGCAGTCATCATCGAGCAGCAGGATGAGAGCGGAAACAACCCGTTCGTGAACATCGTCTGTGCAAGAAGCGCCGACAAGGACAATCCTGTCTACAGGAAGATCGCAGAGGCATTCAACACTGAAATCTATGCAAAGTACCTCCTTGCAAAGTACAAGGAAGCCTACTTCCCAGCAGTCAAGTATGAGGACAAGGGCGAGTATGACCTTGCTACAGTCGTCGATTTCGTCGACAGTTACAAGTCCGACAAGGCTGGCAAGAAGGTCGTCAAGTATGGTGTCTGTGGCTCCTCAAACGACTACCTCAACGCAATCCAGTATGTTCTCGACCAGCAGAATGCAGGAATCTACATCGAGAGAGTCGAATTCGATGCCTACAACCTCCCGAACGAAGCACTGAACAGTGGCGATATCGACCTCAATGGCTTCCAGCACAAGGCCTACCTCAACAAGGAGATTGCAGCCAACGGCTATAAGATCGAGGCTATCGGTGATACACTCATCGCTCCACTTTCTCTCTACTCGAAGAAGGCCAAGTCCCTTGACGAGCTCAAGCAGTTCATCGGCCTCAAGTAAGAGCTGAGCAATGTACGAAGAACAGATACTCGCTGCTATCAGGAGCGACAGGGATTACCTTGTCGCTCTCAGGCGCTACTTCCATAAGCATCCTGAGCTCTCAAGAAAGGAGTTCGGTACCGCCAAGAGGATCGAAGAGGAGCTGGACAAGCTTGGCCTTGAACACTCCAGAGTCGGAGAAACTGGTGTATATACCGAATTCAATGGAGAACTGGAGGGTGAGAGGACGATTGTCCTCAGGGCTGACATCGATGCACTTCCTGTGAAGGAGGAGCATGAATGCGAGTACAGAAGCGAAGTAGAAGGTGTCATGCACGCCTGTGGCCATGACGGCCATACAGCCAGCCTTCTTGCTGCTGTCAAGTTCCTTTCAACTCACAGAGAACTCTTCGGAGGAACAGTCAGAGTCACCTTCCAGCAGGCCGAGGAGATTGGCTATGGTGCACGTCTCTTTGTCGATGGTGGCTACCTCGATGGCGCAGACAGGACCTTTGGCATCCACACTGAAAGCAGAATGGATGTAGGTACGATATCGCTCACTCCCGGTCCGAACAACGCAAGCGTCGACTATTTCAGGATAACAGTTACAGGAAAGGGCGCACATGTCTCTGTCCCGAATCGCGGTGTTGATGCACTCTACATCGCAAGCCAGATAGTAGTCTCTGCCCAGGCGCTTGTGACCAGAAGGACAGATCCGACTGACAGCTTGTTGATCGGAATCGGAAAGCTCGAGGCCGGAAAGGTCTACAATGTCGTAGCAGACAATGCTGTGATGGAGGGAACGATAAGGGCTATTTCACCCCAGACCAGAGCTCAGGCAAAGAAAGAGCTCGAAAGACTCTCGAGCTCGATTGCCGAGAGCTTCGGCGGCACTGTAGCCTTCGAATGGAAGGATTTCACAAGTCCGCTCATCAACGATAGAGCAGCTTCTCTCGAGGCACAGAAGGTCGCACGCCGTCTCTTTGGAGAGAGTGCTGTGATAACCGACAGACCCTGCTCTCTCGGAGGTGACGACTTTGCAGAGTACATCATAAAGGTTCCTGGAGTGTACGGTTTCGTAGGCTCTGGAAATGATGCAAGACCCGAGACCAGGGCTGCACACCATGACAGCCACTTCGATATCGATGAGGATTGTCTTGTAGTTGCGGCCGCAATGGATGCAGCCTACGCGATCAACTTCCTGAATGGAACAATTGATTGAAATAATGTGCCGTATAAGCATGAAGGAGACCATCGCGGCCTCCTTCTTTCATGTCAGAGGTATGGGTTCCTTGCACCCTTTACAAGAGGCTCGCTCACTCCAGCTTCCTTCAGCTTGCCAAGTGTCTCCTCAAGCATGTAGGCCTGTACATTCGCAACGCTGATCCTGACCATACTCTCGTTAACTATCTCCAGGCTTGGCTTTATACCTGCATTCTTCAGATTCTCACAGACTGCATAGGCTGAAGGTATGTTCGTATAGGTCCCGATCTGGATAGTATACCAGCCGGTCTCTGCACCGCTGACATACTTGGTTTCCGGGTTCTCGGGCTCGTATGTGACTTCGAGTTCCACTCTGGCAACTCCACTTCTGTAGATACCGAGCTGCTTTGCGGCCTCGGGAGTCAGGTCTATTATCCTTCCTTCTACATATGGGCCCCTGTCGTTGATCCTCACCTCGATGCTGTTGCCGTTCTCCTTGTTCGTTACCTTGACCCTGGTTCCGAATTTCAGGCTCTTGTGGGCAGCTGTCAGTGCCTTGGAATCGAATACATCCCCATTGGCGGTAAGGGCACCTGGACGGTCCGAGGTGTACCAGGATGCGAGCCCCTCCTCGGCAAACGAGTAGGTATAGTAAGAGCGATAATAAACGATCCCA
>LVBC01000117.1 GCA_001604265.1 Spirochaetales bacterium Spiro_01 | reverse complement strand
AGAAATCTGTCGTTATCTCCATCAGCGATCCCTCCCTTAGCTTCTTGTCGACTGTTATGTTGGCCAGGATGAAAAGCCCGAAACCCTGTTCTGCTATGCATACTGCATTATCTCCAGAGTTGCACTCCCAGAACAGGGAGCCTCGATAGTACATTTCCCGGAAAAAACAGTTCCATCAGAGACTCTCTTTCCATTACGATACTCCCAGAGGGAGAGTCATGGTGGAAAGCTACAGACTGAAGGACAGCGATATCTGTTTTTCCCGAATGGCCCTTGGAACCTGGGGCTACTCGGGTGCCGAGGTGTGGGGAAAGAACGACGATGAGGTCTCCATAAGGACCATAAATGAAGCCATCGACAATGGTATCACAGTGTTCGATTCATCTCCACGCTATGGAGATGGCAAGGCCGAGGAGGTCCTCGGAAAGGCAGTAAGGAATAGAAGGAGCGAGGTCGTCATCTGCACAAAGGTACGCCTGCCGCACAGGGATGAGATAATCGCAAGCTGCAATGAGAGCCTGAAACGTCTTGGGACCGACTACATCGACATCTTCCAGGTCCACTGGCCCTTCAGGGATGTACCCATGGAGGAGACCCTCGGAGCCTACGAGGAGCTGAAGAGGGCAGGAAAGATAAGGGAGATCGGAGTGTGCAACTTCGGCCCTGGCTGCATTGATGCCTCAAAGGGGCACAGGATTGTCACAAATCAGCTTCCATACTCGCTTATCTGGCGCCTGATAGAGAAGAACGGTACTCTCGATAAGAGCATTGCAGCTGGCATGACGATCTGGGCCTATGTTCCTCTTGCCCAGGGACTTCTGACAGGAAAGTTCCACTGTGTGGATGACGTACCGCTCGGAAGAAGGAATTCGAGATTCTACAGCTCGTCATGGAAGCAGGGAAGGCATACTGACTCGGGCTTCGAGGATATCATCTTCCCATTCCTTGCCAGGCTTGGTGAGGTTTCAGCCGAGAGTGGATACAGCATGGTCGAGCTTGCATTCGGCTTCCTGAAGGCCCAGAAGGCTGTTTCGAGCATCCTGGTCGGCTGCAGGAATCCAGAGCAGCTGAGGATGAACCTGAAGGCCTTCGAGAAGAGGATTCCGGACGATGTCATCGAGCATATAACAGAGCTTTCGGAACCATTGAAGGAGAGGATGGGAATGAATGCGGATCTCTGGGAGAATGGAGATGGTGGAAAGGGCAGGATATACTGAGACCTGTACCTGTCCCTATGTCCATTCTCTGCAAAGAGGATATATTCTGAACATAATTGGTCTTTTGTGATTATTTTTTTGCTTTTGTCTATTTTTGCGTGCTATCATTTTCTTTGAGGTGGAAGAAAAAAATGGTAGAAATCAAGAATCTTGTAAAGAGGTATCCGTCCGGCCAGGAGGCACTCAAGGGTGTCAGCCTGACGGTCAACGATGATGAGGTCATTGCGCTGATCGGACCCTCCGGTGCTGGCAAGAGTACACTGATAAGGTGCATAAACCGCCTTGTAGAGCCTACCAGTGGCGAGATCCTTATCGGTGGAAGGGATGTAAGCAAGCTCAGCAACAAGGATCTCAGGCTGCAGAGAAGGAAGATCGGAATGATCTTCCAGGAGTACGCTCTGGTAGACCGTTTGACTGTCATGGAGAATGTACTCTCCGGACAGCTTGGATACATCGGTTTCTGGAAGAGCACCTTCCGCAAGTTCCCTCCCGAAACGATACGAAATGCATATGCGCTGCTTGAGAGGGTCGGCCTTTCAGACTATATCGACAGCAGGGCAGACCAGCTCTCCGGTGGACAGAGGCAGAGAGTAGGCATCGCAAGAGCGCTCATCCAGGATCCGGATCTCCTGCTTGTCGACGAGCCTACTGCATCCCTCGACCCGAAGACCTCGAGACAGGTCATGAGGCTCATAATCGAGCTGGTGCAGGAGAGGAAGCTTGCCTGCATCATAAACATCCACGATGTCATCCTTGCAAAGCAGTTCGCCCAGAGGATCATAGGTCTCCAGGCAGGCCAGATCGTCTACGAGGGCGCCAGCGAGGAGCTCAACACCGATGTTCTCAACAGGATATACGGTGAGGAGGACTGGAACATCTCCAGGAAGAAGGGGGATGGCGAGGAAGCTGAGGAGGAGAGCGGCGATATCTTCTCCCTCGGAGAGTAGTGGCCTATGAGTGAACTCAGAACTACCTGGAAGAAGAAGCCCAGGATCAGGAACGCATACATCCGCTATGGTCTTTTGCTTCTCATCCTCATATATCTCATAGTCGCAGGTTCCCAGATAACAGTCGACCCGAAGCGAATTGCAAAGGGAATGACCCGAATGGGCAGCATCTTCGAAGGCTTCTTCCGCCCTGATTTCCAGAGCAGGGGAAAGTACATAGTCGAAGGCATCCTCGAGAGTGTGGCAATGACGATAGTCTCCGCGCTCATCGGTGTCATCCTCTCGCTTCCACTTGCACTCGGTGCCTCCAGGAATCTGGTCCCGAAGTGGGTCTACCTGATCTGCAGGACTCTCCTGATGATAATCAGAAGCATGCATGCTGTAGTTCTCGGCATCATCTTCGTCATCATGTTCGGCTATGGCTCGTTCGCTGGTGTAGTCACGCTGATAGTCAATACTGTCGGTTTCGTCGGCAAGCTGCTCGCAGAGGATATCGAGAATATCAGCGAAGAGCAGATAGAGGCCGTCAAGTCCACAGGTGCCAACTGGCTGCAGGTGGTCGTCTATGCCGTCTGGCCTCAGATCGCCACAAGGTTCATAGGCCTTTCAATCTACCGTGCAGATATCAGCTTCAGACAGTCCACTGTCATCGGCATCGTAGGTGCCGGCGGTATCGGAACTGTGCTCAACACTGCAATGAACAGGTATGACTACAATACTGCAGGTGCGATCCTGCTTGTCATCATAATCATGGTACTCATCACCGAATACCTCTCATCGAGCATCAGAAGGAGGATCGTATAATGCCACTCAAGCAGAAAGGTAACGAGCTCCTCTGGAAGAGGCGCACAGCAGAGCAGGAGAGGACCAGATTCATATTGTGGTTCATTGCGATCGTCGCAATACTCATCTCCTGGACCTTCATAAGCAAGCAGACGACGTGGGAGTTCGTACTGGATGCCCCAGTACAGATAAAGGACTTCCTTTCAAGGATGTTCCCGCCTGATGTGAAGTACTTCGGGAAGATCGCACCGGCGCTCTGGGATACGATAACGATCTCCGTATTCGGTACTGCGATTGCTGTCGTGATCTCATTCCTGCTTGCAATCCTGGCCGCAAAGAACACGACTCCGAATTCGGTGGTCCGCCTTGTCGTGCTGACGATAATCGTAGCCTCCAGATCCGTGAACAGCATGATCTGGGCAATGATCCTCGTACAGCTCGTCGGACCCGGACTCTTTGCCAGTGTACTTGCAATCGCGATAAGGTCTCTTGGTATGGTATCCAAGCTCTACTACGAGGCGATCGAGGAGATAGACAGGGAGCCTATCGAGGCTATCACGGCAACCGGTGCATCGAGAATGCAGATACTGGTCTATGGCTATCTTCCACAGATCATGCCAACCTTCGTAGGTACGGCAGTCTACAGGTGGGAGAACAATATCAGGGAGTCGACGATCATCGGTATCGTAGGTGGCGGTGGTATCGGCATGCTGCTGAACTCCTCCATAAACCTGCTTGCCTGGAACAGGGTCCTTTCGATCCTCGTCGTCATCTTTGTTACTGTAATCTTTGCAGAGTGGGTCTCTGCAACAGTAAGAAAGGCAATCTCATAGGACTTTCATTTTCAATCGGAACAAAAGGAGGTTCAGATGAAAAAGTTATTTACAATCATGCTTGTCCTGGTCATAGGTCTCTCCCTATTCGCTCAGGGCGCAACAGAAGCAACTGCAGAGCAGCAGCAGTATGGCGAGCTCGATCTCGGCTACGTCGACAAGGATGGAAACAAGGTCGCGGACTTTGTCGAGGATCCGGCAAAGCAGCTTGATCCGGACACTCTCATCTTTGCCTACACTCCAGTCGAGGATCCGGCAGTATACGAGGATGTATTTGCCGGCTTCATGAAGTATATGGAGAAGGTCACCGGAAAGAAGGTGAAGTGGTTCGCAGTAGATAGCTATGCAACCCAGGTCGAGGCAATGAGAGCTGGCAGACTCCACGTTTCCGGTTTCGCAGCTGGTTCTGTACAGGATGCAGTCAACCACGGTGGCTTCGTTCCTCTCGCTGCAATGGGCACTGAGAACGGTATGGTCGGCTACAAGATGCAGCTCCTCGTGAAGAACACCTCCGGCATCAAGAGCATCGACGACATCAAGGGCAAGAAGGTCGCATTCGTATCCGAGAGCTCCAACTCCGGCTACAGCGCTCCTAGAGCACTCCTCTATCAGAACTTCGGTCTCCTTCCAGGCAAGGACTATGAGGTCGCATTCTCCGGCAAGCACGACAACTCCATCCTCGGCGTATACAACGACGACTATGATGTAGGTGCAATCGCATCCACAGTTCTTACCAGAATGGAGAAGGGTGGCCGTGTTCCTGACCACGCAGGCTGGGGTTCATTCATCTATGAGTCCAAGGTATTCCCTGTAACCGCATGGGGCGTTACCAACAAGCTCAAGCCAGAACTCGCCGCAAAGATCGAGGAGGCATTCCTCACATTCCCATGGGAGGGCTCGAAGCTCAAGGAGTCCTGGCCAGAGGATGACAGATTCATCAAGATCGACTATGACTCCGACTATGAGGTCCTCAGGACCATCAGAGCTGGTTCCGAAGCAGTTGCAAAGCTTCTCAACGAGTAATGATTCGCAGTATGGAATATGCAATGCTTGCGGGGTGACCTGCAAGCATTGTCATTGATATGGGAGTAGATATGAATGTGACGATTCTTGGATATACAGGCAGTGTCCAGACTGCAGATAGTTCCAATACAAGTCTTCTGGTAAGGACAGAGAGTACATCCATCCTTGTCGATACCTCTGGAAGCCCCTGTCAGGCAATGCTCCAGGCGGGACAGGATCCGGATACCCTGGACGCAGTCCTGCTCACTCACGCCCATATCGACCACATCTATGCGCTTCCGTCGCTCATACACAACCTGTGGATAAGAAAGCGCACCAAAAGGCTTCTCATCGCAGGAAACGAGTATGCGATAGAGATTGGAAGAAAACTCTTCGAGCTTTTCAGGATGGATAGAAAGACGGATATCTGTCCGATAGATTGGCACGTATTGCCAGTGGATAGAGTCGGAGACATCGAAATCTCCACCTTTCCTGTATTCCACCGTCCACATATGCCGACGAACGGCTTTGTGTTCTCT
>LVBC01000116.1 GCA_001604265.1 Spirochaetales bacterium Spiro_01 | reverse complement strand
ATCATGACCTTCGTTATCTTCTCGATGCCCTTCTGGACGCCGAGACGGCAGACGATGATGCCCAGGACTACTGTGATGAACATGAAGCCAGTCATCTGGACAGGATCTGCAAGCATTGCACCGAAGACATCGCCAGAGGAGACAGATGGGGAGGTGAAGGTGCCCATCAGGAACTTGAATATGTAGTTGATCATCCAACCGGAGACTGTCGTGTAGTACATCATCAGAAGAAGACAGCCGAGGATACAGACCCAGCCGTGAATATGCCACTTGGAGTTCTTCGGCTCGAGCTCCTCGTAGCCCTGTATGATGCTCTTTCGGCTGGCTCGGCCGACTGCCAGCTCCATCGACAGTACCGGAGCCCCCATGATGACAAGGAATATGAGGTAGAAGAGTACGAAGACGCCACCACCATTCTGTCCAGTTACGTATGGGAACTTCCAGACGTTACCTATACCAATTGCACAACCTGCACTTACAAGCAGGAACCCCAACCTGGATTTGAAATTCTCTCTTTCCATAGTTTCCTCTTTAGTGGCGTATTATAGCACGGTAAATAGAGCAGCTACAAAGCGAATGTCGACTCTTTTCAAGGAAAAGTGGGCCATCAGTATGATATGTGGACTGAAATTCCCAGTTTCCTGCAGGATAAAAAGATGGACGCTCAGAAGTCCTGAGCGTCCACATGGTCATGGTCGAACTCACTCTGCTGGTTCGAACATATCCTTTCCTACTCCGCAGAGAGGGCATACCCAATCATCTGGGATGTCTTCGAATGCGGTTCCTGGTGCGATTCCGCTATCCGGATCGCCGACTTCTGGGTCATAGGTATAGCCACATACTGTGCATACGTATTTCATGGTAGTTTCTCCTTGTCCTATTGTATTGCTAGAATTCTATCCTATTTGAATGGTGCAGGCATTCCCCTTTTTCGCCCATTCAAGGAAAAGCAACACACTGTCCAGTTGTGTTCATTATGCTTTTTCCATCAGCTTCTCATACGAGACGCCATATCTGTCTGCGATATCCTTCGCATAGCTCATGCCCTGCGGGGGAGCGACCTTGACCTTGAAGGAGCGTTCCTCTCCATCCGAGAGTGCAACCAGGGAGGATGCCTTCCAATAGCTATCACTATTCATCGCATCGATATCTGCAGCCAGCTTGTGCATATGAGTGTTGTATATGCATCTCGTGCCCTTTCTTAGAAGTGCTCTCACAGCATCGCGTGCGATGAAGAAGCTCTCCTCGAAGGATGTAGTAGAGAAGGTCTCGTTCAGAAGCAGGAGACTCTCTTGCGTGCATTGGCAGAATATGTCCCGAAAGCGTCTGCACTCCTCTCCGAGTCTTCCATAGTCCAGTGTCTTGTCCTCGTCTGCGGGGTAGTGCGTGAAGATGGTATCGACTGGAGAGAAGCTGAAGCTCTCTGCTGGTACGAAGATGCCTCCCTGTGCAAGCAGATAGAGAAGGCCGATCGCCTGCGTGACAGTCGTCTTTCCACCACGGTTTGCGCCAGTAAGTATGTAGAGGTTCCTCTCCCTGTCGAAGTCAAGGTCGTTCTTCACGATCGTCTCCTCTCTTCCCTGCATGGCAGCTGCAAGCTTCAGATTGTAGAAGCCTCTCGCTCTCATCCTGAGGCCCTCCTGGTTCTCAGCAAGGAGGGATGCCTTCGAGAAGACAAGGCCATTTTTCTCCAGCTTCTCAATATACTCGGCCCACCTGACATAGTAGATGAACTCGGGAATCAGAGAGGTTATGTTCATGATCGAGAGGCCCACGTACTTGGAGAGCACATCCTTCAGCTTCTTCGCCGTCTGCACGAGCATGTGGTCTGCGACCCTGTCCATGTGGCTCGTCACATCCCTTGCCATGTCTCCCTCCGAGACCATCGCAAGACTCATCATCATTACAGGATTCATCATCATCGCCCTGGCAGTTGCCAGACCAAGCACGAGGTCCTCGTTCCCCTTGTCGGTCGAGAAGGGTGAAAAGCGCATCGAGCCATCCCACTCTGTATCCGGTGCTATCATATCCCTTCTCGATATCCTGGCTGTGAGGTTGTCAAGGATGGTCGACCTCGAGAACTCCTTGCTGTTTATGGATATGACCCCGATCTCCTTCGCCTCGAAGCGCTCGTTGAGGTTCACGCCAAGCGTGACGCTCCTGAGGCTCGAGGTGGTGGCCTTCAGATCTGCAATATCCTTCTTGAGTTCTTCAAAGCCACTATCGTGATATATCCTGTCGATGTGGGTCTTCAGATCCCTGAGTCCCTTGGATTTCAGCTGGGCATCCGAAAGACAATCCTGTAGGGCCTCCACATAGCCTATGTAGTCCCTTATCTCCTCGAGTCTGTGCACAAGGTCCCAGGTCCCGGTTGCCTCCTCGCTGTCCCTTCTGAAGCTGCCGTAATCGCGGAGAAAGTCGATCTTGTCCAGTATCTTCAGCATCCGGTTCCTGAAATCAGGATTGTGGTAGATGTCCTCGAAGATATCCATCCTGTACTCTGAAAGAGCACTCTCGCCCGATATCCGTGACATTACACTGAGCACAAGAGACTGCTCGCTGCTCTTTTCAGAGATATGCTCTGCTATGGTGTCAAGGCCAAGGTCGTGCAGCGCAACATCCGAAAGTGGTGTGCATTTCTCGTAGCTATCCCCCGGAAATAGTATGCTCATGCCTCTTCTTTCGATTCTATCCATCTCGAACCCCATCCATCAAATTCTATAATGGATTCTGCCAGCACACAGCAGTAAAGTGTCCATTTGCTATCTCAGGACCTGTTCCAGTCGATCCTGGAAAGCGCCTGTAGTGAGCTTAGTATCTCAGGATTGTTATAGAAGGAGCCGCTCTTTCTCACATGCTCCTTCATCGTCGCCTCGGCAAGGTCTCCATCTCTTGTTGCAATTGCTTCTACGACCTTGTGGTGCTCCTCGATGGATCCAAGAGAGCGGCCTGGAATGTAAAGTACTGCAACGTGGTAGCGGGATGTGATCGTATAGATCCTCCCGATGAAGTCTATGATGAAGTCGTTGCCTGTCATGTTGAATATGTAGTGGTGTATCTTTCCACAGAGCACATAGTACTGGTGGATGTTGTCCGCTTCGAGAACCTCATCCATCTCCTTCAGGATGGCATTCATGTTCTCTATATCCTTGTCGGTGCACCTCTGTGCAGCAAGCCTGGCAGCCAGCCCCTCGCTGACCTCCCTGAGCTGATAGAGGCCCCTTATATCATCTACGGACATCTGCCTGACTACTGCTCCCTTGTTTGGAATGTGCCTGACAAGGCCTTCGGAGACGAGCTTTTCGATTGCAAGGCGGACCGGAGTCCTGCTTACTCCGAACTCTGTCGCGATATCGTTCTCCACCAGGCGATAGCCGGATGGATACTTTCCTGTGGTTATCTTCTCTGCGATGAAACTGTAGATGTCATTGGTACTGTATTGTTTCTTCATGAATCTCTCCTGAAACAATTATGAACAAAATTGAATATGCAATATTGTACAACATTTTTGTACATAAAAAAGAGGTAAAATGGACAATTTTTCCTCAATAATCTGGAAAATGTAGTAATAACATGCATTCCAATAGGGGTTGGATTAAAAACTTGACAGCAGATTGTGCGCAATCTAACATTAAAAAAGAATACAATTAGGCTGATAATTGCATAAAGTACTGAGGATTGTATATGACAGAAATACACATGGAAAGAAACGAAAAACTGTTCACTCCAGGACCGGTCAATATTCCTGAAAGGGTCTATGCTGCAGCAATGCTGGGAAGCTTCCATCACAGGACTCCGGCATTCAGAGAGGTCATGAAGGAGACGATCGAAGGGCTGAGGCCACTGTTCGGTACCTCTTCGGACATCCTTCCGGTCCATACGACAGGACGCGGTGCCATGGAGGGCATCTTCAACAGTGTATTCAACAAGGAGAAGGACAGGATAGTCTGCGTCGTCAATGGAAAGTTCGGCGAGATGGCCGCTTCTGCCATGAAGAAGGTCGGCTTTACCTGTCTGGAGGTCTTCAAGGGCTGGGATACTGCAGTGGATCTCGAGGAGCTTGAAAGGGTGATGGTCGATTTCAATGCAACTGCCCTTG
>LVBC01000115.1 GCA_001604265.1 Spirochaetales bacterium Spiro_01 | reverse complement strand
CTGATTACCATCTCAACGAGCTGTACCAGTGCTGCGATGACCAGGATGAAGCTGATGGTCTGGAGATACTCGAGTCCGAATGGGACAAGGAGGAAGTGCTGGACCATGTAGGTAACAACAGAAGCGACTGTTGTAACGAAGGTTACTGCAAGACCCATACCGAGGGCACTCTCGCTGTTCTTGGATACACCGATGAAGGGGCAGAGACCCATGAACTGAACGAGAATGAAGTTCTGGATGAAGATGTAGGTGATCAGGATTCCAATGTAGCTCATACATTACCTCCCTTTGCAGCCTTTCTCTCTGAATTCCAGCTGAAGTAGGCCTTGAGATATCCCATTACCAGAAGAGCACCAGGAGCGAGTGTGAGAACTCTGACTGGAGACTTGCTGATGACAGGAAGTGTGATGACTATCCTTGTTGTCTCGCTGAGGTTGAGGAGTGTGATTGTACCAGCACCGATGATCTCTCTGATTGCTGCGATCAAAAGCAGTGAGAGGGTGAAGCCAATACCCATGCCGATTGCATCGAGAATGGAGTCTACGACTGTATTCTTGTTTGCAAAGGCCTCAGCTCTACCGAGAATGATACAGTTTACAACGATGAGTGGGATGTATACACCCAGAGCAGCGTAGAGTGCAGGAACATAGGCCTGCAGTACCATCTGAACGATAGTTACGAAGGATGCGATGATAACAATGTAGGCAGGAATTCTGACTGAGTCAGGAATTACCTTCCTAAGCAGCGAAATGAAGATATTGGAGCCGAGGAGTACGAAGATTACACCAGCTCCCATACCGATGGCATTGAATACCTGGGTGGTAACACCGAGGGTAGGACACATGCCAAGCATAATGATAAATACAGGGTTTTCCTTGAAGATACCCTTTGTCAGTTCTTTCATGTTAGCCATATCACTTACCTCCCAGGTTCCTGACGTATTCGGAACCGGCCTTGAGAGCCTTGGTGACACCACCGAAGGTGATGGAAGCACCGGAGACGAGGTTCGGATCTGCAAGATCGTTCTTGCTGTTCGGAAGTGGCTTGTCGCCACCGAGACCAGCGAACATCTTCATATACCAGCTCTCCTCGGACTTCTTTCCAAGACCAGCGGTCTCACTGTTGCCCATCATCTTGGCTCCGAGAACAGAGCCATCTGCATTGTAGGCAGCGACAAGTGTGAATGAACCACCGTAGCCACCACCAGTGAGAGAAAGAATATAGCCTGCAATCTTTCCATCCTTCGAAAGCGGGATATCGTAGCTTACTACGCCCTCCCCCTCTCTCTGCTCACCAAAGGTGAAGCCAGGAGCGATCTGCTGATAGGCAGCCTCGGTCTGGGCCTTGTTGATTGCAGCGATCTGTGGAGCTGTGACCTCGTTGATGAAGCCAAGGCAGATTGCAGCAACGGCACAGATTGCAAAGAGGATACCAGCGACTTTCAGATACTGTGTCATGCCTTTGCCTCCTTTGGTGCCTTTACAGGCTTTACATAACCGAACTTCTTCGGCTTGATGTAGCGCTCGATGGTCGGAGTTGCGACATTCATCAGGATGATTGCCAGCGATACACCCTCTGGAAGAGAACCGAAGTATCTGATCAGGAAGGTGAAGAATCCACAGCCGATACCGAAGACGATCATGCCGACAGGTGTTGTCGGAGTAGTGACCCAGTCGGTTGCCATGAAGAAGGCACCGAGCATCAGGCCACCTGAGAAGAGGGCCATGAGCAGGTCACCCATTGGAATGCAGAAGCCCTGACCGCACCTCAGACCACTGAAGAGCCAGGTCAGCACTGCGAAGCTTCCAATGAACGAAACTGGAATGTGCCAGGTAATGACCTTGGTATAGATGAGGAAGAGTCCACCTGCGATCAGAAGCAGTGCGGAAACTTCACCGATACATCCGGGGACGTTTCCGATGAAGGCATCGAGGACGCTGAAGCCGGACATCTCACTTGCACTTGTATAGGCTGTTCCATTGGAAAGGAGTGTCTTTACAGCGGAAAGCGGTGTTGCACTTGAAGCAGCATCGACAGCACCACGTGGCAGTGTGAAGTTGCTCATTGCACTTGTGAAGGAGAAGAATACGAAGACACGGCCACCGAGGGCTGGATTCATCCAGTTGCAGCCCAGACCACCGAAGGTCCACTTGACCACTATGATTGCAAAGATGGAGGCAATGATAGGGATGTAGAGTGGTACATGAGGTGGCATGTTCATACCGATCAGAAGACCGGTGACTGCAGCCGAAAGGTCATTGACTGTATTGTCTTCCCTGGTGATTCTGGCAAGCACGTACTCTGTTGCGACTGCAGCAGCCACGCTGAGCACCAGGACCACGAGAGCCATCAGGCCGAATACGAATACGCCCCAGAGAGCGCTTGGCAGGAGAGCAATGAATACATAGAGCATGCTCTTCCTGATGTCCATCGTAGAGTGGACATGTGGGCTTGTAGTTACTCTTTTCATTTCTTCTTCCTTCCAAGCTTCTTACCGAGCTTGAAGCCCTGGACGAGAGGCAGGTGAGCCGGGCAGATGAATGCACAGCAGCCGCACTCCTTGCAGTCCATGAGACCTAGGTCCATGGCAGCCTGATAGTTGGCGTTGGTTATGTTCCTGAACATCCTGTTCGGCATCAGGCCGATCGGACAGTGCGCAACGCACTTTCCACAGGATACGCAGACTCCCTTGGTAAGAGGCTCGGCCTTCAGTGCAAGAAGTCCCGAGGAGCCCTTGCAGGTAGGTGTATCCTCATCGGCAAAGGCAAAGCCCATCATAGGACCACCACTTACGAGCTTGTCGACCTCTTCGGTGTTGAAGCCACCGCAGTATGCGATCAGCTCGGATGCCTTTGTTCCGATAGGGGCAAGAATATTCTTTGGTGTAGTGATGGCCTCACCGGTGACAGTTATTACTCTCTCAAAGAGAGGCTTGTGGAGGACGATAGCCTCGAAGACTGCATAGGCGGTACCGATGTTGCAGACGACTCCACCTACATCGAGAGGGAGCTTTCCGGATGGAATCTCCTTGCCGATGGTTGCAACGAGAAGCTGCTTCTCATCGCCCTGTGGGTACTTCATCTTGAGGTCATAGACTTCAATTGGATAGCCCTTCTTGGCGATAATCTCTTCAAGGTGAGCAATTGCATCCGGCTTGTTGTGCTCGATGCCGATGATCGTCTTCTTCGGGTTCAGGATCTTTGCAAGGATCATGATGCCTTCCAGGGTATCCTCTGCCCTCTCCATCATCGAACGGTAGTCTGCTGTGAGATATGGCTCACACTCGACGCCATTTATGACAAGTGCTTCTACCGACTTTCCACCAGTAGAGAACTTAACATGTGCTGGGAAGGTTGCACCACCCATACCTACAATGCCCATCTCCTTGATCTGGGCAAGAAGCTCCTGGGTGGACAGGTTCTGCCAATCGAACCTCTCTGTGTACATCTCTGGCTGTTCTGGGTCTGTCTTGATGACCAGTGCGTCTGCGACGACACCGGATGGGAGACGGACCTTCCTGACATCGGTCACCTTGCCCGATACAGGAGAATGGACCTCAGCAGATATGAATGAAGCAGCTGTACCTATCTTCTCGCCCTTTACAACCGTATCGCCCTTCTTCTTCAGGCATGTTGCAGGAGCGCCAAGATGCTGGGACATGGACACTATAAGCTCTTCTGGAATCGGAAGACGCTCGATAGGACTATCCTTGGCAAGGAACTTCTTATCTGCAGGATGGACGCCACCACGCTTGAATGTGGATATACGACTCATACTACACTCCTTATGTTTCGTTTGTTCGGATTCTCTCCAATATATCATCTTACATCAACTTTCCAATGTGAACAACAGGTGTTAATAGAATAGAAACCTTCAATTAATGCGCTCAAACAGCTGAATATATCCATACCAATGAATATTATTTTCTCCACAGGAACATTAAACAAAATTTAACAGGCAAACCTGGAATATTATTCCCGAAGGCTTGGAA